>JABMQG010000018.1 GCA_013203365.1 Planctomycetota bacterium
ACCGCCGCCATTGCCAGGGCGGTCCACACGCTTGCAACCCACGCCGCCGTCCGGGCCGTGGTCGCTTATACCATTTCCGGCAACACGGTCCAAATGCTGTCGAAGATGAGACTGCGCGTGCCGATCCTTGCCCTTACACCCGATAAAAGGGTAATGCAGCAGGCGTGCCTGTTCTACGGTGTCGAGGCCCGCTGTGCCGACCTGGTCGAGCACACACGGGACGTGCTCGCAGTCGCCGCTAAGGAAATCCGCAAGCTTCGCTGGGCGCGGAAGGGACAACAAGTCATCGTCGTATCCGGCCGGCCGCTGGGCAAGGCCGGAGCCACAAACACTCTTGTGGTGCATACAGTCTGAAATTATAGTACTCTTGACTCGATCCTACAGGTCTCGTTCTTGGAAACTGGGAAATTACAACCGGATAGTGCTCGTCTATGCTTTGCCGAAACTTGCTTGGCCCATCGACGTGGACAGGAGGTCTTAGTGAAGGGCAAGCAATTCGTATGGACTATGGTCTTTGCGGCTGTGACCGCGGTGGGGTTGGGATGCGAGGGAATTACTTCCACCCAGTTCAACAGGTCCGAACGGCTGGATCGTGGTCTGGTGCTGTTGCTGCCGGGAATCGAGGGCGAGGGGCCGTTGAGCTGGGCTGTTCGGCAGGGCCTCGACGACGCCGGCGTGGACGAAGCACTTTCCATTTACCGCTGGCACTGGCCAATCCCGGTGGCCGGACTCGTGCTGAACCAGATCGATTTCATCCGAGCACGTCGAAAAGGCCACAAGGTGGCCGACTACATCGTGAAATACCAGGACAGGCACCCAGGCAAACCGGTCCATATCGTTGGGCACAGCGGGGGCGGGGCGATCGCCGTCTTCGCCGCCGAGAGTCTCCCTGACAAGCGACATAAGATCGACGGCATAATCTTGCTTAGCCCTAGCCTGTCCAGCGGGTACGACCTCTCAGCCGCTCTGGCCAATACGCGAAAGGGAATCGTCAACTACTGGTCACCCGGTGATTTTGCCCTGCTGGTCTTGGGAACTATGGTGTTCGGCAACCTTGACGGTGTCCATGGTTCGGCCGCAGGAGCAACCGGATTCACTAAGACCCCAGTTGCGGGGAAACTCTACCAGATTCCCTGGACCGAAGCTATGGTCGCTGTCGGAAACCGGGGTGGCCACATGGATACCACCAAGAAACCTTTTGTGGTCCAGTGGGTTGCTCCGTGGATAAGGGCCCCAGGCTGGCCTGTGGATACGAGCGGTGGCCCGACCTCCATTCCCGCCACGCAAGCATGTGACGGCAAGTGACCGACCGTCTGACGCCGCAGGCTGCCGCGAGAAATCCTCAAGCCCAGGCAAGCCCGAGAAGATCTCGCTGTCGCATAGTGTATTCTTCCAGACCGAGCACATCGGTTGCGACCTGGCTGGCCGGACTTCTGTCGCCCGCATGGGTAAATCGTGCGGTTCATCATCTGTTCTGGCAGGCCAGAAGTTGACGGGCCTTACTCTTCGCCTGCGCCGGTGTCCGAATTTCTTCCGCCAGTTGAAGCTCGTAGAGTTGCCGCAGCAGTCGCCCCAGACGAGGCCCCTCTCCCAAGCCCATGGCCTTGAGGTCACCGCCGGTGATTAACGGTGGTGGGCTTACCTGTTCCGGGGCGATTCGAGAGGTGCGGGCGGTTAGCTTACGGCTCGCCGTCTCTCGCCCCGTCCGGCGAAGCTCTTCCACTCGCCAGAGTTTTCTCAACTTCGTCCAGGCAGGGTTGCTCATCAGCCGTTTGAGGGCCGATAAGGGCAGTTCGGCCGCCGTTGACCAGGCGTCGGGCCTTTCGGTAAGCCAAAGCAACATCTTGCGCACCTGGTTGGAGGCGCCCCACCAGCGGGTGAGCCTGCTGACCTGCTCGGCGTCCTCGCCCATGAGTACAGCCGCCAGCGACAACGTCACGTCCCGATCAGCCGCCAGGCGTTCGAGCCGCTCCATAGCCTCGGCCCACCTCGGCTGGGCAGCGAGTTCCTTGCCGAATATCGGCACTGCAAGCCCAAGCCTGCCGACCAAGGCCATTGCCTGTTCACCGTTGGGCTCGCCGAGCATCTTCTCCAATTCTTCGTAGATGCGTTCGCCGCTTATGCTTGCAATCTTGCCGGCGTGTCGTCGGATTGCTCTGGCTGTGGCAGGGTCGACAGAGAAGTCCAGCCTGGCGGCGAACCTGGCTGCGCGGAGCATTCGCAAGTAGTCTTCGCCGAATCGCCGACCAGGTGCGCCGATGGCTCGTACGAGGCGCCCCCGAAGGTCCGCCTGGCCGTCGACATAGTCAATGATGCGGTCATCGAGTGGGTCCAGGAACATGCCGTTTATCGTAAAATCACGGCGAAGTGCGTCCTGCCTGGCTGATGAGAACACGACCTGGGTCGGCCGACGACCGTCCGTATATGAAAGGTCGCTTCGAAAGGTGGCTACTTCAATGGTACGCCCCCCTCGCAAGACCATCGCAACGCCAAACTTTGCCCCGATCATCATTACTCGGCCAAAAAGCTTTCCCACCTGCTGTGGTGTTGCACTGGTCGCTACGTCGTAGTCGCTCGGGCGCATCCCTAGCAGCATATCTCGGACGCATCCACCAGCCAGTAAGGCCTCAAACCCGGCCTTCCTAAGCCGCTTGATGACCCAAACGGCGAGTTCTCGAGTGGCGCCTTTGTTCATATCCCTGCCAGCGTAACCCATTTGGGCGGAATTGCAAATATGCCAAGAACATCTAACGTTTGCCTGCGGCACATCGCAGAGCCTGTAACGGCCAGTTTTGAAGCACTGTTCACAGGCCGGTCCTTATGCCAGTCTCGGCCAGCCGCCCCGGCTGATGATCTCTCTGGCCTGTTCTTCATCGCCAGCCGGCACGAAAATCTCCAGCACCACGCAATCTGAGCCGTTGTCTTCGGCAACTACTTGGGCGGAGATACCTACGGCCGTGAGCGTCGCCTGGATTGCCTCGGCTTGTGCTAGATTGCCGCAAGTTAGCACACACCGCATTGGTGTTTCATGGCTCATATTATCACCACTTGGACCTGGTAATATGTCAACGCTCGCATCCCAACGCCCCTTGGCCCAATGCCTTGACGAAACTGGTGGCGATTGTATGCTCCCGCCCCAAGTACAGCAAGGCGTTCGGAGACAAGTTGGGCTGGCTGCCGACTCGTTACTGGCGAACTATCGGTGCTTCCTGATTGTATAAAGGAATACGGAACGCCGGATTTGTTTCCGGCGGCTGGAACTATGTGAGTTTGCGCAGTCATATAAGAATTTGTGCAGTTTTTTTTTGCCCAACATGTTGGGTAGCGATTTCGTATGCAAGCCCAACAGGTGGGGGATGCAAAAGCCCCCGCGATCTTTGGGACACTGAGGACATTTGTCAAGTTCCTGACGATACGTTTACGAACGGACAATAATTTTCTTGCAGTATAGGCTTGAGACCTATACGATTCGCGTTTGACGTTTAAAGTAATTTGCGTTTCGAATGGCTGGTTGTTGCCGTTCGAGTCTGAGACGATGGAATTAGGGTATGAGCTTTTGGCCAGCGGCCTCTTGTATCATTGGCTAAGCTGCCTTCGTTATTGGTATTACAGAGCTCACCCGACATAATGGCGACCGACGGTTCACTTGCGAGTAGGTCGCTGGACACGCGCCGATCAGACATATAAGTTAGTGGTCAGGCTTGTAACGCTGCCCTGCGGTTTTGGGAACTCTTTCATGTTGTTTCAAAGGGCGTTGCGGGCCGGATCGGCGATTAATGCCCACCGGGCTAAGTTATCCGCGGGCAATAGAATCAACTATGCCAACAGAAAGGTGTTACCCGTGCAACCCTGCGTTTGGGGGGGTGGTCGCGGGGTTTGTTTTTGGCCGCCGCCGCGATGGTTGTGTCTCGCTTGGCGGATCGGCCAAATGGGACGCATGCTTCGCGCGAAGGTGTTTGCTCCATTCAGTTGGCTAGGTTTGATCTTGCCCTGAGGCCAAGGCCCGCATCGTGTCCGCCTGTTTGAGCCTGCTCGCTCAGCGTCCACCCGCCATGGAAAGGACGTGCTGTTGTGTACACCCCTATCCTGCTGGCCATGACTATGGTATATGTATCTGGTATTGCTGCGGTTGCGTTTGCGATCGGTATTGGCGTAGCGCTGGTATACCGCCGGCTGCTTAATGTCGGACGCCTCGCCAAGGCACGAGTTGACGCCGAGGCGATCGTGGCCGCGGCTAAGCGCGAAGCAGCCAACAACACCCGCCAGGCTGAAATTGATGCCAAGGCCGAACACATCAAGTATCGGGAGAAGTTCGAGGCGGACACCGAAGAGACGCGCAAGGAGTTGCGGGCCGAAGAACGCCGACTGACCAAACGGGACGATCTGATCGACAAGAAGATGGAGACGATCGCCTCGAAGGAACGGGCCGTGGAGGTCGCCGAGCGGAGCATCGCCGAGAAGGAGCGTGCCTTGGCGGGTAAAGACCGCGAACTGAGCGAGTCGATCACCCAACAGAAAAGCGAGCTGCTGAAGATCGCCCGCATGAGCGTTGACGAAGCCAGGGAAACGTTGCTGTTGCGGATACAGCAAGATGTTGAAACCGACGCGGTCAAACTCATCGATCGGATCGTAAATCAGGCCAAGGAAACAGCTGAGGAGCAGTCCCGAGAGATCATCATAACGGCCATCCAGCGATATGCCTCCGAACACACCTGCGACTCGACCGTTTCGACCGTTGACATCCCCAGCGACGACATGAAGGGCCGTGTCATCGGCCGGGAAGGGCGGAACATACGGGCCTTCGAGAAGGCAACCGGCGTGGACGTGATCGTTGACGACACGCCAGGCGTGGTGGTTGTCAGCGGGTTCGACCCCGTTCGGCGTGAGGTAGCCAGGCTTAGCCTGGAGAAGCTCATCCAGGACGGGCGGATTCACCCGGCCAGGATCGAGGAAGTGGTCGCCGAGACCGACAAGGAGGTCACCCGAAAAGTCGCGGAAATTGGCAAGAAGACCTCCGTCGATGTGAATATTCGCGGGCTTCACGGCAAGATCACTCAACTGCTTGGCCGGCTGCACTATCGCACGAGTTTCGGGCAGAACGTGTTGCAGCACAGCATCGAGGTTGCCTACTTGAGCCAGATGATGGCCGAGGACCTCGGGTTGGACGGCGAACTGGCTCGCCGGGCGGGTCTGCTGCATGACATAGGCAAGGCCGTGGACCATGAGGTCGAGGGCGGACATCCCCAGATCGGTGCCGACATGCTCAAGCGATACGGCGAGAAACAGGCCGTAATCAACGCCGCGGCCGGGCATCACGGGGAAGGCGAGAACCACGACCTCTACACCGCCATCGTCTCGGCCGCCGATGCCATCTCGGCCTCCCGGCCCGGTGCCCGGCGAGAGACACTGGAGCGCTACATCAAACGGCTGGAGAAGCTTGAGGAGATCGCCACCGCCTTCGAGGGCGTCAAGCAGGCCTACGCAATTCAGGCCGGGCGAGAGATCCGCGTTATCGTAGACGCCGAGAACGTCGACGATCGCCTCGCAGCCAAGGCCGCCCGCGACATTGCCAAGAAGATCGAGGAAGAGATGACCTATCCCGGCGAGATCAGGGTGACACTGATCCGCGAGACCCGTTGCATCGAATACGCCAGATAACGCCTGTGGACAGCCGTACTGAGAGACCCTAACAAAAGGTGGCGGCGTGCGGCGGGCGATACCTAACAGATCCCATACAAATGGGTTTGTTTGGCAAAAAAAAGTTTCACAGACAGCCGGTTTCGGACGGGTCGGATACCTGTGCCGTGGTCGAATAATCATCGTAACACCTGTCATTTACGGGACATACCATTCTTGCCCTGCCTTGGCTCCCCGCCGGCGGGGCCGGTGGAAAAATGGGTTTGCAAACCCAACTTGGATTTTTCGGATTTTTTTCGTAGATTAGCTGCAACAGGAGGCTCGCCGGGCCTAGGATTTGGCCGATGCAGGTGTTGAGGCCGGATTCGGCAATCGGCATTTTACAGTTGCTGTATTTCGTAATTGGATCATCTCCCGCAAGCATGCTACGGAATGGCCGACGGCGTGTCGATAGGCGAGATTAGGGCAGATGAACCGTTGCGAAAAGGACTGAGAAGGAGTGAAATCGAGACCGCATTGCGAGTGGCTGAATGCGGATTGGCTGTTGAGAGGCGGTCACTTCGGCCAGGTGGGCGGCCTATGGAGGCTCGGCCATTCCCCCCAGCCTTCCGACAAAGTTGAGACACACAAGATATCATTGACGCAAGGTTTAGCGGGGCTATGATTATCTGCGAGGGTTTTTTCCCGCGCGCGTGGCAGCGGGGCGGACGTTCAAACAGTGTCGGCCGAAAGGCGGGTGGGCCAGAGACGAAGATGCCTGGGGAGAAATGGGTAAGGCGTTGCCGGAATTACAAATATAATAATAGGTGGTCCCGGGTTAGCTCGGGTTATCTGGGATTATCTGGGTTATCCAAGCAACGCGTTTCCATAACCGGGAGGAAGGCGGGCAGAATGGAATTGCCTCAGTGAAGCAGGAAGCATATGCTGTCCAAGTATGAAGAAAGAGCCGTCGATGGACCAAGACCGATCAGACCTTTTGGCGCCGCCAAAAGGCGCCAAGGATCACATCATCAACACCCTCAAAGCAGGCCTCTCCTGTTGGCCGTTTGGAGGAGCGATCGCTTCCTTAATAGACGACTATGTGGGGCTGTTGAAGAACCCCCTGTCCATGGGGATTTAGGCGGCTGTTTTCAGATTTTCAATGTTTCGGGACTGAATCAGCAC
>JABMQG010000202.1 GCA_013203365.1 Planctomycetota bacterium
CTCCAATACCGCCGGCGGATCAAAAATTCACGCGTTCCTTCTCAATCACCAATGGTCGTTTTCGGACCTGAAAATGGATCGCGCCGATGTACTCGCCCAACAGGCCCAGGAAGAACAGTTGCACTCCTGAGAAGAAAAACAGCGCAACTATCAGCGTGGTCATACCCGGGGCTATGAGCTGGCGGTAATAGATCAACCCGATCAGCAAGTTGACGACGGCATAGGCGATGCTCAAGAGCGACAGCATGAACCCGAAAAGCATGCACAATCTTAGCGGCACGTTGGTAAACGAGATTATGCCGTTCAGTCCCTGGTCGATCAGGTGGTGCAGGCGGTTCTTGGATTTCCCCTTTTTCCTGGCCGACCAGGTGTAATCGATTCCCGTGGCCGAGAAGCCGCAGTTGGCGATAAGCCCGCGGATGTAGGGGTAGTAGTCCTCGCACCGGCGCAGGGCCTGGACGACGACCTTGTCAATCAGCTGGAACTCTCCGACGTCCGGAGGAACGTTGATTTCGGCGAATCGGCTGACCAGGCGGTAGTACACCTTGCGGACGGCCCGCATCAAGATGTTTTCCTGGCGTGTCTTTCGAATGCCGTAGACTACCTGGCAACCCGCCTGCCATTTTTCGACGAACTGCGGTATCAACTCCGGCGGGTCTTGCAGATCCGCCGCCAGCATGACAACAACGGCGTCTCCCGTGCAGGCCAACAGCGCGTTGAATGTAGAACGAAACGGTCCGAAGTTTCGGGAATTGACGATCAGCTTGACGCGCGGGTCTTGTCTGGCCAGGTCCTTCAACTGCTCCACCGTGCCGTCGGTCGAGGCGTTGTCGGCGAAAATATGTTCGTAATCGTACTGGCCCAGGTCCCTTTCGAAGACTTTGCGTACGGCCTGGTGGCAGGCGGTGACATTGTCCTGCTCGTTGTAGCAGGGCGTTATGATGGAGATTGTTTTTCTCATTTCCATTGCATCTGCCCGATCGGCTCGCCGGCCGTCGGCGAGGCGATGTTCGAGTCGGCATCCAGCACTGCCCGCACGCGAGCGACGAGGTCGCCGATGAGGCGTCGATAATACGCCTGGCTGCCTACCGTTGCCCGCAGTTCATCGGGTAAAGCGTGCATGGCGAACCGAATCCCTGGCAGTCCAGCCTCGGCCAGCAGCCCTGCGACGGCAGAACCGAGCCCGCCAATGACGCTGTGCTCCTCTACCGTGACGATGGCCCGTGTCTGCTCGGCCGCGTGGAGCACCGCTAATTTATCCAGCGGCTTGACGGTGTGCATGCTCAGCAGGCGTGCCGAAAGGCCACCCGCAGCCAATTGATCGGCGGCGGCGACCGCTTCGGCCAGCATACCGCCAGTGCTTATCAGCGTGACGTCGGACCCATCGCGAACCAGTATCGCCTTGCCGAGTTCGAACGGCACCGGCCGAAGGTGCACGACAGGCTCACCGGCCTTGCCCAGTCGCAGGTAGCCCGGCCCGTTCATTTGGGCCAGTGCTCGCGTCGCCAGGCGGGTCTCCACCGGATCGCCCGGGCAGACCACGGTCATTGCCGGCAGTGTTCTCAAAATGCCTATATCCTCCACGCCGTGATGCGTATAGCCTTGCGAGCCGTAGGTACAGCCGCATCCGACGGCGACGATCTTCACGTTGGCGCGGTGGCAGCAGACATCGTTTCGGACCTGTTCCAGGCAGCGCAGGGTCGGGAAGTTCGCGATCGAATAGGTAAACACCACCTTTCCGCTCATCGCAAGCCCGGCGGCCACTCCGGTCATATTCTGCTCGGCGATGCCGGCGTTGACGTACCGATCGGGGAATCGCTCGGCGAAGGGTTCAAGCGCCGAAAAACCCAGGTCGCCCGTAAGCAGGAAGATTCGCTCGTCCCGCTCGGCCAACTCGCAGAGGGTTTCGACAAAGGCCGTTCTCATGACGGACCCTCCACTTCCACCAGTGCGAGTTGGAGCTGCTCGGCATCGGGCGATCGGTAGTGCCAGGCCAACTGGTTTTCCATGAAGCCGACGCCCTTGCCTTTGACGGTCTCGGCGATGACGGCGGTGGGTTTGCCGCACTCGGCCGGCACCTCAGAGAGGACCTTGCCGATCTGCGCGTGGTCATGCCCGTCGATCTCAACGGCGCACCAGCCAAAGGCACGCCATTTTTCAGCCAGTGGGGACGGATTCAGGACATCCTCAGTTTTGCCGAACCCCTGAAGCCCGTTGTGGTCCACAATGGCCACGAGATTGTCCAATCGGTGGTGTCCGGCGAACAATGCCGCCTCCCAGATCGACCCTTCGTTGCACTCGCCATCTCCGGTCAGAACGAACACTCTAGTGGCGAATTTATCTCGCCTGGCCGCCAAGGCCATCCCGGCTCCGATAGACAGGCCATGGCCCAGCGAACCTGTGGAGACCTCCACTCCCGGCACGGCATGGCTGCAGTGGCCTGCGAAGATCGAGCCGTCTTTGCAGTACTGCCGAAGCAGCCGGGCCGGGAAGAACCCGCGTTCGGCCAATACGGCGTACAGTACGGCGGCTGCGTGGCCTTTACTGAGGATGAATCGGTCGCGATCAGGCCGGTTGGGATTTACCGGATCGACCCTTAGCGTTTGGGAGTAAAGCACGGCCAGCAGGTCGGCTATGGACAGACAGGCC
This sequence comes from Planctomycetota bacterium, assembly GCA_013203365.1. GTDB lineage: Bacteria > Planctomycetota > Phycisphaerae > SM23-33 > FEN-1343 > JABMQG01. The sequence continues at coordinate 2,650 of JABMQG010000202.1, forward strand.
CCGATGTGCGAGGCCCTGGCCTCGTGGACCATTCGAAGCGACCTGGCGCGAATCCGCCTGGCAAGATCAAGCGACGTATCGGCTATGATTGTCACGGTACCACTCCACGATTTCTTGCAGGCCACGATCCAGCCTGACACGCGGGGTCCAGTTCAACTGCTTCTTCAAGCATGTGATGTCGGCCTGAAGATGCATCACCTGATCGGGGCGGAACGGCACCTCTGCGAAACCCAACTCGGCGGAGGGGTCAATGTAATCTCGCACCCGCTCTACAATATCACGAATCGTGATCGCCTCGCCCGAGCCCAAGTTGAGGACGCCCTGGGCCCGATCGTCGGCGGCGGCCAGGTATATGGC
>JABMQG010000019.1 GCA_013203365.1 Planctomycetota bacterium
CCGCTTCAGAAGAATTCAGCCAGCCGCGCCAAGTGCCTTGCCCTCCTGTATGAAGGCCCCGACGCAATCGAGAAAATCCGCCGAGTCCTGGGCAGCACCAACCCCGTACAGGCCGAGCCCGGCACCGTCCGCAGCGACTTCGGACGCGACCTTATGCGAAACGGCGCACACGCCAGCGACTCGCCGGAAAACGCACTCCGCGAACGCAACATCGTCGGGCTGGGTGAAGATAAACCGTACGCCACGGAATTCAAGGAAACCATCGAGAAATACATCTAGGCAGCCATGACCGAGCCGATCTGCGACATCGAGTGCGCCGTCCTGGGCGAGTTTCAAACCAACACATACACCGTCCAACCCGCCGGCAACGATACAACCTGCTGGGTCTTCGACCCCGGTATGGGTGCCCATACCCTGCTGCATCGGCTGACTGAACGGAAACTCTCCGTCGAACGCATCGTCATCACGCATGGCCACGCAGACCACATAGCCGGCGCCGCGGAGCTGATCGAAGCATACCCCCAGGCCGTCCTCACGGTCCCCGCCGGCGAGGAGGAAATGCTTTCCAGCCCGCAGGCCAATCTCTCCGCACCGTTCGGCCTGACCATCGTCGCCCCGCCGGCCGGGGCGCTGGTGAAACCTGGCGACCAACTACGGCTCGGCCAAACCCGCTGGCAAGTCCTCGATACCGCCGGGCACAGCCCCGGAGGCGTCAGCTACTATTGCCGTCAGGCCGGAGTCGTCATCGTCGGTGACGCGCTCTTCGCCGGAAGCATCGGAAGATGCGATCTGCCCGGGTCCGACTTCGACAGACTCATCGCCAACATCCGCATCAACCTGCTCAGCCTCCCCGAAAACACCAGGGTCCTTCCAGGCCACGGCCCGCAAACAAGCATCGGCGCCGAGCGGGAAAACAACCCATTCCTCCACTAGACTTTCTTGACTAATCCGCCACCCCAGTAGTATCATCTATTTAAGGATCGCACGACGAACAACCATATCCCTTTCCCTGACGTCGCGAGGCTGCCTTGGCAACGATCCACGTAATTCAAGGCCCGGATAAGGGTCGAACATTTGAGCTGCGGCCGCAAGAAATGATCCTCGGCCGCCAGAGCGATGATATTCCGCTCACCGACCCCACGGTCTCACGCAACCATGCGCAGTTGGCACCAAGGGCCGGCGCCTGGCTGATAGAAGACCTCGGCTCGGCCAACGGAACCTACGTCAACGGCGTACGGCTGGTACGCCCGCATCGCCTCCAGCAAGGAGACCAGATCCGAATCGCCGGCACGCTGCTGGTCTTCGGCGGGCCGGGCCCTCAACCCATCCGGACCAGCCTCGACATCGACGAGGACGGCCGACTGGTCGATTCGGCCATCATGGCCAGCATACCCAGTAGCGAAGATTCCATCATTATGCCCACCCCGGAAGCCGGCGCACAAGCCATCGGCAACCTTCGCCAGCTTTACCACATCACCAGCACCATCAGCACCATCTTCGACGTCGATCTGCTGCTCAACCGCGTGCTCGATCACGTCTTCGAACTGTTGAGGCCCGACCGCGCCTACGTGCTCACTTTCGACGCCGCCGGCCGCATGACGCCCAAAGCCGCCCGCTACCGCAATAACGAGCCGACACAGCAAGCACCCATATCGCGAACGATCATCAACCACGTCATCAACAAGCGGGTCGGCGTGCTGTGCTCAAACGCCATGAGCGACAAGAGATTCACAACCGGCGGGTCCGTCCACGAATTCGGCATTAGATCGGCACTATGCGTGCCCATCATTGGGCGGGATCGAATCCTCGGCGTCCTGCACGTCGATTCCAGCGTCAGCAACAACACCTACTCCACCGAACAGCTTCGCCTCCTGACGGCTATCGGATACCAAACCGGGCTGGCCGTGGAAAACGTCCAACTGTACGAGGCCGCCGTCAAGAGCGAACGGCTGGCCGCCATAGGCCAGACGGTGGCGTCGCTGAGCCACCACATCAAGAACATCCTCCAGGCCCTCCTGGCCGGGACCGACGTTGTAAAGATGGCCATGGACAAAAACCAGCTCGCTCGCGCCAAAGAGTCCTGGCCGATCGTCACCCGAAACCTCGACCGAATCAACAGGGTGATCCTGAACATGCTGGCGTTCTCCAAGCAGCGAGAGCCCCTCCTCCAGCAGATCAACGTCAACGCCGTCATTGCCGAGTGCATCGAACTGATCACACCACAGGCCGACGAAAAGCATGCAGCCGTCATGCGCGACCTCGAAGACCTCCCGCCCATCCACGCCGACATGGCCGGGTTGAACCAGGCCCTGCTCAACCTGCTCACCAACGCCATCGACGCCGTGCCGGAGCAGAACGGCGTCATAACCGTAGCTTCACGGTTCGACCCGATTTCACAGAAGCTCACCGTCGCCGTAAGCGACAACGGCCCTGGCATCGCCGCCGAAGCAAGAGATCACCTGTTCGAACCGTTCTTCTCCACCAAAGGGCAAAAGGGCACGGGCTTGGGATTAGCCGTCACGAAAAAGGTCGTCGCCGAACACGGAGGCGACATCGAAG
>JABMQG010000203.1 GCA_013203365.1 Planctomycetota bacterium
GCCATATACCTCACCGATCACCTTAGTCTGCTCGGTGGCGGCGGTGACCTTGTTGGCTTCCTGTTTTATGCTGGCGTACATGGTGGCCAGACTAGTCAACTGCCTCTGTAGTTTATCCAGGCTCTTCAACTGCTCGGAAGTGACGGTCGGCTGATCGGATGCCGATTCGCGCAGTTCCTGTACCAGCGTGTTCAGCTCCTTGGCATGCCTGGGGAATCCCGCCGCGTTCAAGGCCGTGGCGCTGGCGTCCAGTCGGTCTAGCGAGTTTGTCCACTGAGAGCCGGCAGAAGGGTTATCGCCGATTGTTTCGGCCAAGGCGCAGGCGAGCAGGACACAAACACCTGCCGAACAAATAAGCATCTTTTTTTTCATGGCTAAATGCCTCCAATTCAGCGGTCTGGTCGGTGGACTGTCTCGCACCGTCCTCGGGGCTTTTTTTTTATTGTCGGTTTTCACCGGGTCGGCAAAACCCTTGGACCAATTCGAACACAGCCAGGCAGCGTCGCACCACGCCGCCCATGTCACTTAGGGCAATCTGGCTGGCGGCGTCGGACCTTGCTGCGTCGGGTTCGGGGTGCGTTTCGATAAACAACGCGTCGGCCCCGGTAGCCATGGCTGCGAGGGCAAGAGTCTCGGCGTATTCTCTTCGGCCTCCCGAGGCCGTGCCAAGACCGCCGGGCTCCTGCACGCTGTGAGTCGCGTCGAAACAGACCGGGGCAAAGGCTTGCATCTGTACGATCGCGCGAAGGTCGCTTACCAGCCTATTATACCCGAAAAACGTCCCCCGCTCGGTTACCAGTGCGTTGTCGTTGCCGGCCGCATGAACTTTCTCGATCGCGTTACACATGTCCCAGGGGGCCATGAACTGTCCTTTCTTGATGTTGACGCACTTGCCGGTCTTGGCCGCCTCCACTATCAGGTCGGTCTGTCGGCAGAGGAAAGCCGGTATCTGCAGTCCGTCCAGCACCTCCCCTGCCTCTGCACACTGATTCACCTCGTGCACATCGCTGAGTACTGGGCAGCCGATCGTTTTACGCACCTGCGCCAGCCATTTCAACCCTTTGGCTAGGCCCGGGCCGCGATACGCACCGCTGGCCGACCGGTTGGCCTTGTCGTAGCTGGCCTTGAATACGTAGCCCACGCCCAGCGAGTGACACAGCCCGTTCATAGTTTCGGCTACGCGAAGGCACAGATCCAGACTCTCGGCCATGCACGGCCCGGCGATCAGCGCGAGCGTTCCCTTACCAATTGTTACCGTTCCGAGTGTGCAGGTATGTGTCATATGGGCACTTCTCTCCAAGGCCAGAACGACCGGCGAGGCGGCGGAACAAGCAGCCTGACACGCGAGGGCAGCACCTGCACCTCAAGCGGAGTGCTGGGCCCGACGTCGCCATCGACCTGGCTGGGAACCGGCGAATCCGATTCGACCAGCAGTCGCTTAAACTGGTGATAGATCACGTCGCCCTTGAGCGGGTGTCGGCGTAGAAGTGTCCAGCCGGCGTGCAACACCAACCGTGGCCGGGCCCGGCAGCCGAAGACTACAAGGTCCAGGAGCCCGTCGTCGGGCTTGGCATCTCGGCAGATCCGCAGGCCGGCGGCATACCGGCTGATATTGCCGACGAACGCCAGGCCGGGGTCATTGAAAATCTCCTGTCCGTCGGCCACTATTCGCAGGCGGGGGAAGTCGTGCTCCCAGAACGTCCGCCATATGGGCCAGAAGTAGCTCAGATGGCTTATGTGTCCCGTGCGGACCTTTGCCAGTCGGCGAACCACTTCGCCGTCGAAGCCCACGCCGATAATAAGTAGAAAGATTCGCCCATTTATCCGCCCGACATCGCACTCGATGATCCGCCGGCATTGCAGTATCTCGACTATTCGCCTGGCGTTGGCGGATATCCCCAAGTCCTTGGCCAATAGGTTCTCCGTGCCGACCGGACAGGGCAGTATGGGTATCTCACTGCCGGACAACGCGTTAACCACCTCGCTGACCGTCCCGTCGCCCCCGACGACCACCACGGCTTGCGTCGTCGGAGGTAAACCGCCAGCGTAGCGTGTCGCGTCGGCCGGGCCCGTGGTGACGTACTCCACCGTCGCCATTCCCGCCTGGCGCATTGCGGCGCGAAGATCGGCCAGCAGGTGTTGCTGCTGGCCGTACCCACTGTGGGGGTTGACAATCAAATGAATCGGCTGCATGTTGTAAGAACCTTTGCCTGGTCGCGACCCTGCTTGTCAAGCCGGACAGAATAGCTATAATACCGTCTGCGCATGAGAATGAAAGACCATGGCCCAAAGGACGCTCACCCTAGGTCAGGGAGCGTCGTCGGCCATTTCGATGAGGATACCCAGGAGATGACGATGGAAACTAAGACCGCCCCTGTACCGCGAGCCTTGGAGGAGATGCAAGAGATTTTCGCCAAGGAAACCTGGACCCAGGCAGATTGCTGCCAGCTCCATTCCTTGCTTTTTAGGATAAGTAATGGGACGGAGAAGTTTCGTGCATTTGCCGGGCAGTTGCTGGCCGGTCAGGCCGAGCCGACCCCAATGGCCGCTGTCAAGGCCGGCATCGTCCAGTACATGCTGGGCGACTTCGAGCAGGCAATACAAACGCTTGCAAAAGGTACGGACAACCGTGACCGGCGATGGTACCAGGGCCTTTGCTGCAGGAATCTGGCGAAGTATGACCGTGCCATCGAGGAGTTTGACCGCGCCGCCAGCCGTGGGTGGGACGATGCGCAAACGAAAGTCGCCATAGCGCAGTGCCGATGTCTCGCCGGCGACTTGGAATCGGCGAATAAGGCAGTGCAGTCGCTCGTCGGCCTGTCAGGTTTCAGTGAGTATCACGTGTTACGCGGCATGGTGATGCAGGCCGAAGGCGAATACGACGGCGCGGAGGAGGCCTACGGCGAGGCGCTGGACTTGGATCACAAGAACACGTCGGCGGCGTTCAGGCTGGCATTCCTGTACGATATGCACGGCGACGAGCAACAGGCCGTCGAACTGTACGAGCAGTGCTTGTTGAATCCGCCGGTCTATGCAAACGCCCTGATAAACCTTGCCGTGCTGTACGAAGACGCCGGTCAGTGGGACAAAGCTGACCGCTGCCTCAAGACCATCCTGTCCGTCCAGCCCAATCACCCGCGGGCCAAATTATACGCAAAAGACATCAAAAGCTCGCGCACGATGTACTACGACGAGGACCTGGAGCGGTGGACGGTACAGCGGAATGCAGTGCTGGACATCCCGGTTACCGACTTTGAATTGAGTGTTCGGGCACGGAACTGCCTCAAGAAGATGAACATCCACTCCCTCGGCGACCTTCTTAAGATCACCGAGGCAGATCTGCTCGGCTCGAAGAACTTTGGGGAGACCTCCCTGGCCGAGATCAAGACCATGCTCGCCCAGAAGGGCCTCCAACTGGGCCAGGAGGCCGAGATCAGGCCCTCAGTCGTCCCCACCGATCAAGGCCACGGTGCCGTTGTAGGC
>JABMQG010000204.1 GCA_013203365.1 Planctomycetota bacterium
CTGGCGGCCGAGATGTCCGCACTTGACGATGGTTTCGCCCGGCGAATCGACGCGATCTACCAGAGATGGCGCGACGCACTGGCCGCCGCACTTGCCGCCTCCAGCGGCGTAATCGACGACGATCCGCAGCGAATCGCGACGTTTATCGTCGCAACGCTGGCCGGATGCCTCGCCCAGGCCAAAGCCGTCGCCCGTCGCGATATACTGCTCGACGGTATTACGGAACTCGAGTTCTACCTCCACCAACTTCGCGCTGACGCCGCCGAGCTGCCCATTGCCAAGCCGCCCGCCGCCAAGCGAGCAGCCAAGCCGCGAGCCGCCAAGCCTCCCGCCGCCAAACCAGCCGCCAAGCCACCTGCGCCGCCGCCCGAGCCGGAACCAGGGCCTGAACCAGAGCCCGAGCCGCGATACGCTCCGCCTCCGCCGGAAATGGAGGACTATCTGCTGTAGGAGTCTGTCGGGGTACCCAATTCCCCTCTTTTGTTTGCTTAGCGGCCGACGGTACGTCGGCCTATTCCCGACGAAGTCGGGATTGTCGCCTTTAACGTCTAATGGCGCCCTGACCCATATCGTCCATGCCGCTCCTCATCGGCCATCGAGATACCGCCAGTATTTCTGGAGTATTTCGTCTTCGTGCTTCCGAGCATACTCTTCGGCGTATGATTCCCCGCGAGCTGGGGCGCGTTGCGGGCGTGTGGTCATCATGTCGTGATGGTGGCCCATCTCGTGGACAAATACATGCACGAGCTGAAACGCTTTTGCCGTTCTTTCGTCAAAGTAAGTGTGTAAGAGACCTTCCCAATCCTCGTACGAGTCGACGCCAAGTTTCGAAAGAATCCCCTCATGTGCCGCCAGGAATTCGGGATCCGGGTCTTCCCAGATGATGGACCTGTCCCACGCGCAAATGCCGACAACCCCGCGGTCATGCCATCCATGACATCCATCCTCGCCGCCGGCGAGAATGATCGCCTTCAGGCCCTTCGACAATTCATCCCAATCAGGAAGCAGATCAACGAACTCATAGAGTTCTCGCTTTCGAATCAAATGTCGATATCCGACGCCGGGGCGTTCTCGCTCGAACGCGGGATAGGGTCCGGGGTTGTTGAAGGCGCTGGGGCTGTCCTGCCAACGATTCTTCCGCTGGACCTTGCCACCTTTGACTTTCGGAGCAGTTTTTCGTTGATAGCGAGCCATGACGCTCTGGCAATTCCAAGGTGAACGTTCCCGCTCAGTTGCCCGGCCGGACCCTCCGGCCGCCGATAAGTATCCCGCGCCACGACCGGCGATGTCAACTGCGGTCGGTGATTGGCAATGGAACCTACGGGCGCAAGGGCTCGCCCTCTTTCAACGCCGATTGGTGGGCTATGGCTCCCGGCACGCTCATGTTCAACGACCATGCGATATCGATCAGGGAGTTATGGCAGTGTGGACGCTGGCAAGCCGATTTTCGCGAGGTGTTGAACGCCTCGCTCTGGAAAAATATCCAGATAATCTCAGGAATACCCTTTTCGCCGAGCACCTCGACGGCAGGGCTCTCGGCACTTTGCACATTCTGGAACAGGGCGACCAGGGAATACAGATTGGAAGCGTAGCCCTCGCCATCCGAGTGTTCGGAAGGAAACTGCTGAAGCGCCTTACATATTGCGATTGCATCTCCACGTGAGTGCAAGGCATACTCGCCCAGTTTGGACAACTCGCTTGAGAGATCACCGTTTGGCTTCATGCCGCGTTTAATTGCGTTCTGTAGTGGGCTTTTGAACACCGTATCATCTCCAGTTTTCTTGCTATCCGTGGTCGATCGTTCGCACCCCAACATACACGCCGGCATACATCCGGCGATGATGGTGCAGATGCGGAGAATCAACATCGAATTTCTCACTGTTGGTCTTCATCAGGCATCGCCGGCGCAGGATTTCAATATACTCTTGAGGTTATTTCCCTGTCAAAATATGCCAATGCGCACTTTTCATAACCCCATCTCATCCTTTATAGAGCCCCGTTTCTACCATAACAAGCAAATCCTCCCTCTTGCAGCAACTCTGATGCTATCCAACGATCAGAATGCATCCGATGATTTCTGTCGCCCCATCGGGGCTCAGTTTTTAAGAGAGCGAGGTTCCGGAACCTTCCGGAGATTATGCAACAAGGCTTCGAAATCGTGCTAAACCGCAAGCGGCACGACTCCAGGTTTGGGTCCCATCTGTCCGCCTGTATGGAATCCCATCTTGTACTACGCCGCTTGCGGCTTGGCAGCTTCGTCGTCTCAAGCGGTTTGCCCTTCGACCCTTCGACGCGCTTCGCTTGCTCAGGATCTACGACGGCGTCTGTGCAGTACGGCCAGACTGCCGAGGGCCAGGAGCGACATGGTGGCTGGTTCGGGGACGGTTGTCCACATGCCGTTCTGGGCTGGGTCGGAGGGCTTGATTATCATTTCGTCACCCCCTGCCCCTGCTA
>JABMQG010000205.1 GCA_013203365.1 Planctomycetota bacterium
GATCATCTCCCAAAGGCATGCTACGGAATGGCCGCCGGGTCGTCGATAGGCGGGATTAGGCTGCTAAGCGGCATTAGGTGAGTTTGTTGGGGTGGATACTGCGAATTTGTCTTTTTCAAGCCGTTCGGACCGCTACGAAACTTATGTAAGACCGCTTAGCCCGCGAAACCCAGTTGCCCCAGCCACCAGAGGGCGCACTGGCCGGGATGGACTCGGCAGGCGTCGATGCCGCGGACCAGTTCCATCTCCCATCATGACGACTCTTCTTGCCAGTCCAGCACGATCTTGACAGTATCGCGGGCATTGCGGGCGCGATCGAAAGCGACGGCGAACTGGGCGGCGGGAACACGGAGGGAGATCAGCTTCTCCAGCGGGATCGTCCCATCGGTGGCCAGGCCCACCGCGCGATCCCAGGCGCCGGCGGACGCGTTGGATCCGATCAGCTCCAACTCGCGAAGAAGGAGGCGATTCCACGGGAAGTCTGCCCTGGCGGTGCCGTAGTCGCCGACGATCAGCACCTTGCCGCCTGTAGTGGCCACTTTGATCGCCGTCGCCATCGCCTGGGGCGAGCCGCTGGCCTCGATGACGTTTGGGAACGCACTTCCCGCCGCGACAGCCACGACTCCGGCCAGACCGGCTTCGTGGTAGTTGATGACTGCATCGGCACCGAATTGCCTGGCCAGCTCCAATCGTACGGGTCGGCCGCCGACTTGCGTTACCGATGACACGCCCGCGCGTTTGAGCAGGACAAGCATCAGCAGCCCGATGACGCCGTCTCCGAAGATCAAGGCCGACTCGGTCCGCACCATCTTCAGCCGATCCATCGCCCGGGCGCAGACGGCAAGCGGTTCGATCAGGGCAGCCGTGTGCATCGGAAAGCCTGCGGGCAACAGCCTTACATTCCTCGCCTCGGTCAACAGGAACTGCCCGTAGCCTCCGGGATGCTCGAAGCCAACCTCGCCGCCGTCGGCCAGCACGTTCTCAGCCACGCAGGACCGGCCCAGCAGGGCAGTGTCAACGCCTGGACCTGCGGCGTCGACCCTGCCCGACCACTCGTGGCCTGGGATGGCCGGGAAGCCGGTGCGGGTCCAGCCGCGAATCATCTCCAGGTCTGTCGCGCAGATCCCGCAGACGGCCGTGCGGATTCGCACCTGCCCCGGTGAGGGTGCGGGCGTGGGCAGGTCTTGCCACTGGATCTGGTTGGGAGCTGTGTTGACGATGGCTTTCATGGATGGATCATCACCTTGTTGCGATCAGGCTTTGCCATGACCTCAACTGCCTTGTGGATGTCTGCCAGCGGGAACCGGTGTGAGATGATGCGCTGGGGGTCAACGGTGCCTCGCTCCATCAAGCGGACGGCCTTGGACATCGCCAGCGGTGTGGTGCCGAAGCTGGCGTCCATGCGACCTTCCAGGAAGTGCGTCAGGCCGCCATCCAACTCGAAGGTCTCATGTGTGGTGATACCGAAGACGTTCCACCGCGTACCGCGGCGGCGAAGGTCAACCATCAGCCGCACCGTCTCGATTGGGCCGGCGGCCTCGACGATCACGTCCGGCCCGTCGGGAATGATCTCGTAGATGTGTTTCTTCACCTGGCCGGCGGCGGGGTCGACAGCGTGCGAGGCGCCCAGCTTCATCGCCTCGGCTCGGGCATGGGCGCTGGGGTCCACCGCGATCAGTCTGCCCGCCCCAGCCGCCCGCGCGAGCATCAGGCACAGCATGCCGATGCCGCCGACGCCGATGATCACCACGTCGTCGCCTAGCTGCATCTGGCTGTACTGGATGAGACCCTTCCACGCGCCGGACAGCGGCTCGGTCAGCGCCGCGGCGTCGAAGCTCAGGCCCTTGGGTTTGTGATGCAGGCAGGTCTCACGTGTTCGCATGTACTGGGCGAACGCTCCGGGCCAGACGTCCTTGGGCCCGTCGCCGCCGGTGGTGAAGGCCTGCTCGCAGTAGTGATGGTTGCCTTCCCGGCAGTGCCGGCAGAACCCGCAGAAGCCCGAGGGCTGACAGATGACCTCGTCACCACAGCGAAAGTGTCTCACGCCCGATCCCACGGCCGACACTATGCCCGCGGCCTCGTGGCCGGCGATGAACGGGAACGTCACGTTGCGTCGAATGCCCTTGATGGCCTTGTAATCGGTCGCGCAAAAGCCGCAACTGCGGATGCGAACCACCACCTCGCCCTCCGCAGGAGTCGGCGTGGGCACTTCCTTGAGTACCAGGCGATCGAAGTCTTCCAAAACGGCGGCAAGCATAGTTGTCTCCCGTGACTTATTCTATGAGATTGGGGGATCGTTGAGTCGCAATTCCAGTGCAGCAATTCCCGTGACACCTTA
>JABMQG010000020.1 GCA_013203365.1 Planctomycetota bacterium
ACGCGTCCCCGAGCCGATCGTATTCGGCCCCGCCTGTGCCGTGTATGAATACGTCCGCGATGAACGCTCGCAGGAACATCGTCAATGTCAGCGCACGGGGTGCAAGCGTTACGTCGCTGGCGGACAGGTGGCTGATTGCGTCTGTGGCAGCCTCGTCGGTTGCGCCCAGGCGAACCAGCGGCCCGGCGGGCGTCAGCAGTTGGACACTGCCGGCGCAGTGGCGAGCGAAGACAGGCTCCCTTGGTCCAGACTGGCGATAGGCCCATAACGGCAGCTCGAGCGCCCCGCCGCGCCGTCCCAACGCCGGCACCGGTTGGAGCGGGTCTGTGATACCGTGGTTGGCCCGATACGCCGACAGGGCTTGGCCGTACGCCTCGTGCATCCGGCGGTATCGCAGCGCGATATCAGCCACGAACCGGGCAAAGGCCCGCCGGCGGGCGATCTTCGACCAGAACTCGTGGGTGATTCTCACGCCAAGGGCATCGTTCACGCCTGTTCGCGCGGCGGTAATCCATTCAGCGAGGGTTCGTGCGCCGGCCAGAACCGACCGGGCCGGGCCGGACCAAAAGGCAAATACGTCCGCGGGCAAGCCCGAATGTTCCACCAGCCGAATCAGTTCTTCCAACGTCTCCGGCGACGGTGGAGGAAGCTGGGCGGGGCACCGGCGCTCGGCGAGTTGAGCGAATGGGGCCGACGTCGCCGACAGCAACCCGTCCGGGCCGATTTGTGGTACGGACAATTCACAGTTGTCAAGCGTGTCCAGGTCGGCCACCACGTGCAGGGCCTCGCCACCGGTCGCTTCGGCCAGCGCGGCGGCGACAGTATCCTTGAACCACACGCCGGCATGGTGCATCCGGCTTTGATGGGCGGTGACGATCCACGGTCGATCCGACCGCAAGCCTAGCGATTCAACCAGCTCGGCACGCCCCTGCTCACGCAGTTGCTCGGCGGGTAGGCCGGCGATAAGGAAGTTTATGTCCGCCAGGACCTTGCGGGTCGCCGACAGCAGTGGAGGCAATTCTTCGGCGCTGGGTCTGAGAAGCACCGCCCCATCTTCAGTCGGCACGTGCCCAGCCGTCGTCATTGACAGCCCGGCCCCCTGCCCGAGAAGCAACAGCACCCCGACGTCGCCTGGCCGACCTCTAAGAGCGTGCGGTTCAGCACGTTGAAATAGTGTCGCAGGCGATAGTCGGGATCGTCCAGGTGGCCGCCGAAGCTGCGACTAGTGTCGTTGTAGATCAGGCGGACGGGGATCTCGCGAATCCGCAGTCCGAGCCGCATCGCCCGCACCCACAGTTGCACAGGCATGGCGTAGCCGGCCTCAGTCAGGGCCAGTTCCACTAGCCTGCTTACACGATAGGCCTTGAACCCGCAGAATGCGTCGGTGATGTTCAAGCCGAGCATGTGGTTGAGCAACGTGGTGATCTCGGTGTTAATCCGCCTGCGGTCCACTGGTGGTAAAGCGGCGTCACCTTCGTCGAGCAGATAACGCGACCCGCTTACGATGTCGCAATCGTCGGCCGCGATGACTGCAAGGAACTCCGGGATGCTCGCCGGCTCATGCTGCCGATCGCAATCCATGGTGATGATCCAATCGAATCCGCAGCACTTAGCGCAATTGAAGGCGTCGATGATCGATTGCCCGTAGCCTTTGTTGCGATCATGCCGGATGACTCGTATGCCACCGATCTGGGCCAGAACCGCGGCCGTGCCGTCGGTGGACCCGTCGTCGACGACGAGGATGTCCTCGACGTGTCGGCGGACCTCGCCCAGTACGTCGCGTACGTGAGCGACCTCGTTATACACCGGAATGGTCAGCAGGGTTCTCATTGCAGCGATCAGCTCTCAACGTGGTGCCACCTACGCCGATCATATAGCACGGCCGGCTCGTTGTCAAACGCACCACGACGGAGTAATCGTCCCAACGATTGTGGGAATAGTTTGGGGGAGCTTGCCCGCCTGGTCGTTTTTCAGATTACAACCCACAGACATGCTACGGAATGGCCGGCGACGTTCGCGGCCGTGTCGGCGTTCGGCGGGACCACTACAGTCGGGGGCATGTCGCTTCGGGGCAAGTGCTTGTTCGCGGTGGGGAATTGCCTGGGCTGATGGGATGTGCCATAATGCCGGCCGAGATTTGCAGGGCGAACTTTTTATAGGAGAGCGGGTGATGGACTATCGCAGGGTTATTCCGTGTTTGGATGTAAAAGACGGCCGATTGGTCAAGGGCGTGCATTTTGTTGACCTGAAGGCCCTTGGCGACCCGGCCGCGGCCGCGGCTGCTTACGATGAGGCTGGGGCTGACGAGTTGGTGTTTTTGGACATTACGGCTACTGTCGAGAAGCGAAAGACGCTTATTGCCGCGGTGGCCCGGACGGTCAAGGGGATATCCGTGCCTTTGACGGTCGGCGGCGGTATCGCAAGCTGCGACGACATTCAGGCCCTGCTGGACATAGGGGCGAGCAAGGTGTCGATTAACACGGCGGCTGTGCGGAGGCCTGAATTCGTTGGGGAGGCGGCGGAGCGGTTCGGGTCGGAGAAGGTGACCGTGGCCATCGACACATCTGCCAACGCAGGGTTACCGTCGGGTTTCGAGGTGATGGTTTGCGGCGGTCGGGAAGGTGCGGGGATCGATGCTGTGGAGTGGGCCAGACAGGTTGAAGGGCTTGGGGCCGGTGCTATACTTCCGACAAGCATGGACACCGACGGCGTTCAGGGGGGGTACGACATTCCAATGACGCGGGCCATAGCCGAGGCGGTTGGGTTGCCCGTAATCGCCTCGGGCGGGGCGGGCGAGTTGGAGCACCTGTACGAGGCCATTACCGAGGCGCACGCCGATGCGGTGCTGGTGGCTTCGATCGTGCACTTCGGCACGTTCAGCATCGCACAGATCAAGGAATACCTGGCTGGGCGGGGTATACCGATGAGAAGGTAAGGCTGGACGCAGTTGTCAAATGATCAGCCTGACGCTTTGGCCTGGGCACGATGAGGGGGTGTATCAGATGCGTGCGAATCGAAACGGGGGGTTGCTGCGCGGGCTGCGCCACTGATATCAACATGAGCCTCTCTCGTTAAAGATGTTGTATAGCATCGTGCGGCGTAATAACACTTTTCAGAGGCTGCCGCGCTTAACCCGCATATTTCACTATTTTTAATGATTTCATAGTTGACCGATGGCCTAACTACTTGATACATAAGATGTTGCAATGATTCCAATGTTCAAGCAGAAAGGCCATCGGCATGACAGAGTGTAACGGATTACCACTGCTGTTTTCCAGCGTTGGGCACAAGAAGATTGTCGCCGATTTTGACGGAGGAGAGCTGACCAGCGACGGCGGACTGCCCCTGCTGCGTGAGGTGGACCGCAAGATCGGCTTGATCGACGCCATCAACGCCGCCATCTACGATCCGCGTTTCCAGCCCCTGGTGGTGCATGATCAGCGGACGATCCTGGCCCAGCGGATTCTGGCCATCGCCGCCGGATACGAGGACCTCAACGATCACCAGACCCTGCGGAATGACACCTTGTTGCAGACTCTCACCGACCGCACGCTCAAAGCAGGGCAGAAACCGCAGGATCCTCTGTCCAGCCCGCCAACGCTCTGCCGACTGGAGAATCGCATCAAGCAGGCAGACCTGGTCAGGATGTCCAAGGTGCTGGTTGAGATGTTCATCGCCTCGCACCGGACGCCGCCGAAGGAACTGGTCCTGGACTTTGACGCCACCGACGATCCGGTGCACGGCAACCAGGAAGGTCGGTTCTTCCACGGCTACTACGACGAGTATTGCTTCCTGCCACTTTACGTCACCTGCGGCCAGCAGTTGCTGGTTGCGTATCTGAGGCCGGCCAACATCGACGCGGCCTTGCATAGTCGGGCGATCCTCAGGCTCCTTGTCACTCGCTTCCGGCAGGTCTGGCCGAACGCGAGGATCATTCTTCGAGCCGACAGCGGGTTCTGCCGATGGCGGATGATGCGTTGGTGCGACCGACAAGGGGTGGACTACATCCTGGGTCTGGCCAAGAACGCGGTGCTCAAGCGACTTTCCCGGCGTTCGATGATCACGGCGCGATGGCAGTATCGCCTAAATGGGGACAAGCAACGGCTCTTCGAGGAGTTCCACTACGCCGCGGCGACATGGGACCGCCCCCGCCGTGTGATCGCCAAGGCCGAGCACGGCGACCAAGGCGAGAACCCGCGATTCGTGGTCACCAGCTTGGCCGGCGATCCGCAGGCCTTGTACGACGATCTCTACTGCCAACGAGGCGATGCCGAAAATCGCATCAAGGAGCAGCAGTTGGGATTGTTCGCCGACCGTACGAGCTGCCATGCGTTCCTGGCCAACCAGTTCCGCGTGCTACTGTCGGCGGCGGCCTACGTGCTGGTGGAGACGCTCCGCCGAGTGGGTCTGGTCGGCACGGAACTGGCCCACGCCCAAACCGGAACGATCCGCCTGAAGTTGCTGAAGATCGGCGGACGGATCGTGCGGTCGGTTCGTCGCATCGTCATCCATCTGGCCAGCGGATTCCCGCTGCAGGAGTTGTTCTCGACGATTCTGCACCGGCTGAAAGAATGGAGGTGCGCCACCGACCTGGTTACGTAACCTTAACACAACCCGGTTTCACCTGTGGGGGTAAGGGGGTGGTTTGCGCCGGCCTGACCTGAACCCCCCAAACCAGCACTGACCAGCCAGCTTCACGCCTCTTTAAAACTCCCTCTCATCGGCGTGAAACATGCGGGCTAACTGTTGGTTCCGCCGATGCTTCCGATGTCCATCCGCAGCGGGGTTTAGAAAAAAACGGCGTCGAACTTAGGGTTGGGGGAAGACTCGACGCCGTTTTACAAAGAAGCTATATGGCCGAGCCGGTCATAGGCGGGGTGACCTATAGGTGGGATCCAACCCGGCCATTCACTAAACTTCATTCTTAGGTACGCATGGGCTGTAGCGGAGGTTCACA
>JABMQG010000206.1 GCA_013203365.1 Planctomycetota bacterium
CACTTGTTCTCGTCAAGGGCTTCGCTCAAGGCTTGGTGCTGTTCGGCCATAAACTCATGAAAGTATCGGTAGGATGCCATTGCATGGGCCTTTGGTTTCATTGACTGTTTTTCCGGTTATTGTTTGTCAGAAACGGATAACGAACGACCATTACACACGTCAGTCTAGCAAAGATTGCCTGTCTTGGCAAGCTCCATTGGTGACGGATACACCGCATTGATGTCGGCTTTTGCACTTTGCCAACTTTGCATTCTCTTAATTATGTAGGTTACTCATTTCCGAAAGGTTATTCTTGTTGGACAAAGCAATTGTCAGTATTGAGGCTGTTCCAGGCTACGAGCCTGATCTTGTCCTGGCGGGCATGCGTCGCCTCCTGAAACCATTGGGCAGCATGTCGGCATTTGTCAAGCCAGGTCAAAAAGTGCTGCTTAAGCCCAACATTCTTGGGGGGTTTACGCCGGCAGAGGCTGTGACGACCCATCCTGCCGTAGTGCGTGCGGCAAGCCTGTTGGTTCAGGCAGCGGGGGGCACGGTTCTGGTTGGGGACAGCCCGGGGACGGGAGGATTCAAGGGAGCTCTCCAACGATCAGGTATTGCCGCGGTGGTTGAGGAAACAGCTGCGGAAATCGCGGATTTTGAGACTGCGCTTCTCTATGAGTGCGCAGACAACCGCATTGCCAAACGAATCCAGCTTGCCAAAGGGCTCGGGGATGCCGACGTTATCATCACCTTGCCGAAACTCAAAACTCACGTCCAGATGGGCTTTACCTGTGCTCTCAAGAACCAGTTTGGTTTGGTTGTCGGCATGGAGAAAGCGAAGTATCACTATCGTTTCCAACGGCGCGAGTGGTTGGCGGCGCTGATGATCGAGATCAACCGTATCGCCAGGCCTGCCCTGGCCATTGTAGATGCCATTGTGGGCATGGAAGGGCACGGTCCAAGTGGGGGAGAGCCCAGGCATCTCGGGGCGCTGATCGCCAGCCCGGATCTCGCCGCCGCCGATGTGGTCGCCTGTGAACTTATTGGCCTTGATCCAAGCACGCTGCCGCTGATCAAAGCGGCGGCGGAATACGACTTCGGCTGCACATCCCTCAAGAAGATCCAACTGACCGGACACCCTTTGGCGAAACTCCAGGTCCCGGACTTCAAGAATATCAAGACCCTCGGCAGTGTGTTGAATCTATTGCCGGTGCCCCGGTTCTGTTATAGCTGGGTTCGACGAATTCTAACCGCCCGTCCGGAGATTCAAGCTGCTGATTGTGTGCATTGTGGGGCTTGCGAACGGGGATGCCCGGTCGAACCCCCGGCCATCCATCCGGAAGAGAAAACCAGCCGACAACTTGAGGACGCAAACTGCATCCGCTGCTACTGCTGCCACGAATTCTGCCCCGTAAAAGCCATCAAACTACGGCGTTCTCTCCCTGACCGTCTCTTCGGAATCAACGAAATCATGCATTTCGCGGGACGCTGTGCTGATGCCCTCGTCGCTCGGTTCTCAAAACCTCGGTAGTGTGCCGTTGTCCGCCATGCTCAGATACTGCAGCAAAAGCAAGGCGATGTAGCGGTTGCCGGGATTGCTTAAGTGGACGCCGTCGCCCGTGAACAGGCTCGGCTTGTCCGTGTGGTCACGAGTGGGGGTATAGACATCGACATAGTCGCAGCCGGTCTCCGCGGCAACGCGTTTGGCAATGGCGTTAAACAGCTCCAAGTGGTCCGGGCGCCCGAAGAGATTGTGCGCCTTGCCTGTCGCGCCGCGCTTGTCCGCCGAGGCCTTGGTGATTTCGTAGACCGAGGAGGTGGCCGAGACGACTGTGACGGGAGCGCCAGTGTCGGCCTGGATCTTCCGGATAGTTTTGCGGTACTCGTCCTCGAACGTTTCGGGGGCCACGCAGTGCGTGGTGTAGTTGGTGGTACTCTTCGCCTTGCTGTCGTTGTGGCCCAGAAAAATGAAAACACGGGTCGGTTTGGGGTCAAAAATGCCTTCGTACATGTTGAGCCGATAGCTCTTCGGATCTTTGTTCAGGCGTTGCCAGACGCGAGAAATGAAGTCGCCCCCAACGCCCACGTTCTTGACGGATCCCCTATCGCCGACGCACTCGGCGAGCCAGTACCCGATTTTGTCCACGTAGTTGTAGCCGCGCTTTTGGTCGCTTAGACTGTCGCCGATGAAGAGCAGGCGCCGTGGCTTTGCGGACAACCCCTTAGCCGTTTTGGCCATGGTTTTGTAGGCGTCTGTTTCCATGGCGTCGGCGTAGATGGCGGCCGAGGCGCCGCTCTCCCCGTGCAGGAAAACCAGTCGCCAGGGCTCGTCCGTCG
>JABMQG010000207.1 GCA_013203365.1 Planctomycetota bacterium
ACCCGCTGCTCTTTCGAGACGCGGGTATTTGTCAACGGCCGTGAAGTCGGTCGGCACATGACGTTCGCCCCTTACGCTGTAGACGTCACCGATTTCCTTCAGGCCACAGGGGAGAACGAAATACTCATAGCCGTGCGGGATACGTTGACTGCCGCCGCCGAGCCTGACGTAATCAAAGGCGCCGATCCGACTTTTCCGGCGCCCCCGACCCGATGGCGATATCCGACGCCGTGGAATTGGGGCATATTGGGTGACGTGGCGATTGTGGCAAGGCCGGCGGTGTACGTCGAAAACGCGTTCGTTAAAACCAGCGTTAGGCAACAGACACTGGAGCTGGAGGTCACGGTAAGGAACGACCTGAACGTCGCACAGACCGTCAGCGTTAGTCCTGCGGTCTTCGATGCCGGCAGGGGTGTTTTAGGTTGCAATATCACCGCCCAGAGGTTGACCATACAGGCCGGGGATAGCGGAACGCTGAAGTTCCAGCGGGTATGGCGAAATCCGGTGCTTTGGGAACCGGGCAGCCCGCATCTTTACGAACTGAGGGTGGCACTGAGCGGCGCCGGGGGCGACGTGTGGCGCGATCGGTTCGGATTTAGAGAAAGTTGGCAGGAAGGTCATCTCTACTACTTCAACGGCAAGGTTGCCAAGTACTGGCGCATAGGCTCACCCTCGTATTTGCTCGATCAGCCGAGAGGCGATGCGAGTTGGGGACGCTATTACGAGTCGGTCTGCGCGGATTACGAAAACTTCCCCGGCAATTACCTCGTCCGCTTACGCGACCTCGACCCCCGCGTGCTCGTCTTGTGTGATGAGGCCGGAATGCCTGTCCATGGCAACATAGGTTACCACGCCGGCGGTGCGGCAATGTGGAGCTCCGACGTGCTGTGGCAGAACATCACCGAGCTGGCCCTCGGGATCACCTGGAACGTACGCAACCATCCCTCGCTGGTAATGTACGAAACCTTCAACGAGATAAACTGGGGGTTCACGTCGGCCTTCTCCGACGGTGTCAACCCGCCAAACTACAGTGACGACCCGGAGAATCTCGCCGGCCATCGCGTGCTGTCTGTGCTGCAGGCCGTACGCAACCTCGACCCTACCAGGCCGATAACCTCCGATGCCAACGGCGACCTCGGCGGTCTGTGGGACACCATCGACCTGCACTATGCCGAGGGCGGCGGAGGCGCAGACCTGTTCTCGCGAGGGCTTGGCGAATCGAGTAAACCCAATTACGTCCCCGACTCGGCCTTCTACAAGCCGATCGACGGCAAGGCCTTCGAGAAGGGACAGAAGATCAGGATCGTTGGCACGGACCGTCGGTTTGGCGAAAAGCCGATCAGCCATGGTGAGATCGGTGAGTACGGCCTGCTCATGCCGGTCGATGGCACGCTGATGGCCAGTGACCGCGCCTACCGGGATTGGTACTACGCCAACGGACGTATCGTGGGCGAGCTCGACCGCGTGGTTATGGATGGGGCGAGGGACCTGGAATCGTCGATGATGAACCCGTGGGAAAATACCGGGATGCAGGGAACGTACCAACTGGCCTACCCGCCAGTCGTCGTCAACCTGCTGAACACCGAATCGCACTATCGCAGCGGCGAAGAGATCGTCAAGCATGTCAATATCCACCACGACGTCTGGGACGACGAGAAACTGCTCCTGCGGTGGCGCCTCGCCGACGCGAAGAACAAGCAATATGCCAGCTCGTCGGAAATGCTCAGGCTCGCCCCCTCGTCCCTGGTGCGCAAGACGTTGGTTCTACAGGCCCCGCAAACGGATTGTCGATTGGACCTTCAGCTCGTCCTTGAACTGGTCAAGGGAACCAAGACCATCTACGCCCAATCGCATCCGATAGTAGTCTTCCCCGCGACTGATCGGCCTTTGCAGCTAGGCCCCGGGACCGTACTGTACGATCCTCACAATACGACCGCACCTGTGCTCGATCGCCTCGGCGCCAAGGTGGTAACGACCCCGTTTATCGATCGCAAGTTGCTCGCTAAGACACGCGTCCTGCTCATCGGACGAGACGACGTAGACGAAGAGTTCGTTCGCGCCAATCGGCTGATAATGGAGTTCGTCGAAAAAGGCGGGCGAGTGGTGGCCTTCGAGCAGACCAAAGACCTCAACTGGCTGGTTATACCGGTAAAGATCGACCCGACCCGCAGGCAGAGCATCCATTTTCCCCGCGTGGCGGACCACCCGGTATTGCGCGACGTAACGGAAAGCGACCTGCGATACTGGAGGCCCGATCGCTGTACCGCCAAGGCCGAGTACAGAAAACCAAGCCTCGGAAGCGCTCTGCCGATAGTCGATAGCGGCGGCCGGCGGGGGCTGGAGTACACCTCGCTGATGGAGGTTTACCACGGCCAGGGCAGCTACCTTTTGTGCCAACTCGCAGTCATCGAGCGCGCCGAGGTCGAGCCGATGGCCGCCAAACTTCTTCAAAACATCATCGAGTACACGCAGGCGCCTCTCTATCGGCAGCTGCGAAAAGTGGCCATAGTCGGCCAGGCTAAGGGATCGCTTGCGCTTTGCGCATCACGGTTGAGATTCCAAACCGATCTGATCGACGAGTCCAACGCAAGTCAATTAGGGTCGTATTCGACCATTCTCGCCGACGGCAGGAGCGAGGTCTCCCTGGCCGTGGCCTCGGCAGTTGCAAAAGCTGTTCGGGCCGGGGCGACACTGGTGCTGCACGACATGGCCCCGGAAAGTTGCGACGTCTGGGCCAAGGCGACCAACCTGAATATGTCGCTCCGCAAACCACTGGGTGTTCGCTCGCGGGGCCACGTCGTCCTGGACGGCTCGCACGAACTGCTGGCCGGCGTCTGTGGGGGCGATCTGTTCTGGCAAATAAGCACCACCGAGGATGCGTCTGCGTTCTTCGAGAAGTGCGCGCTGGACAAGCTGGTCGAGTACGAATGTGTCGGCCCCGACAACGCCGACGTCCTTTCCTTCCCCGACGTGCTGATAAGCATCCCATGCGGCAAAGGCACTGTCCTCGTGGACCAGCTCCGTTGGGACAAGGTCGGTGATAATGAAAAGGTCTCACACCTCGCCGACCGACTGGCCAGTCTGATCCTGACGAATGCAGGCGCCGGCTTCCGGCCTATGCCGGCCAGCCGTGACCTCCCGCCCCGCCTTAATTTCCAAACTGTGGACATTCAGCGGTATACAAACAGGGCCCTTGTCGACAAAGTTGCCGGCGACGGCAAAGGCGGCTGGTCCGACGAGGGCCCAGACGCCGACCTGCGGGAGTTTCGGCCGGGGCAGATCAGTCGGCTCGGTGCGCCTTTCGATGTGAAGAGCTCCTGCATAGTTCTTGGCCGCCGGGGCAGGGAGGCGGCCAACATTGTAATCAACAAGCCGGTGGAGGCCTTCTACTTCATCCACACGGCCTCGTCACTGTCGGCCGGTCAAAACGCAGGCAGGTACGTCGTCAACTATGCCGACGGGTCGTTTGCGTCTATCGATCTGGTCGGCGATCGCAACATTCGAGACTGGACGCGTGCCTGGCCGCAGGAAGACTTCACCAACCCCGAACCGGGTGAGCTGGCGCAGTTGGCGTGGACTGGCAGCTGCCGAAGGTATCCAGTCACCAGCCTGTACGCCATGCGATGGATCAATCCCTACCCCGACCAACCGGTAAAATCCCTGTCCCTGTCCCCGCCCGCCGGCGATGCCGAGACGATCCTTCTGGCCGTTACTTTGGCCCAGGCCGCCCAGCCTGCGGAAAAGGCCGCCGTGGCCCCGTCAGCCCGGGATAAGAGGGATCGGGCCTTGGCAAGGATTCTCGCCGACGAGGGTATGGCCCTTCAACGCAAAGGCACGCCCAAGGCGGCCCAGCAGAAATACGAACAGGCCATCCGCGCCGACGATACCTACGCCGGCGCCTACGGCCTGCTTGGTGTGCTGCACGTGGAGACCAGGCAATACCGCCAGGCCGAGGATGCGTTCGGTAAACAGACCGCTCTCGATCCGAAAGACACCACCGGCTGGAACAACCTGGGCCAATTGCTGCTGATGCAACAGCGTTGGGACGAGGCATTGACAGCCTTCGAACAATCGCTGAAGGCCAATTGGAACCAGCCTGAAATTATCCAGAATGTGAGAATGCTTCAGGACAAGAAGGCCGCCGGGCAATCGCGGCGGTGAACGGAAACTGTCGGGCGACTATGTTGAAAACGTGAAAGGAGTTTTTAGCTATGGCTATGAAGACTCATGGAAATGCACGCATCCTCTGCCTATGGGTGCTTGGTATGGCCTTGGTTGCGGTCTTCGCTTCAATGGCCGACGGTGGTGAATACTTCGTGGCCCAGAAGCACACCGGGGCTTTGGACGATAATCCCGGCACGGAACAGCAGCCTTGGAAGACGATACAGAAGGCCGCCGACGTCGCCACGGCCGGCGACACAGTCTGGATCAAGGAAGGCCTGTACCGCCAGGCCGTCCAGCTCAAGAACACCGGCCGATACGAGCGCCACGCCGCCCACTACCTCACCTTCGCCGCCTACGGCGACGACGAAGTGGTAATCGACGGCACGAGGCAGATCGAACCGCTGGAGTGGCAGCTCCTTGAGGGTATGAAGAACGTGTATTACATACCCTATCCGGCAGGTGAACCGCCCATGCAGCTTTTCGTGGACACCGAGCGATACCCGCAGGCCGTGCGAATCATCGGGATAGACCCCAAGACCGGCAAGGAGCTCAGTCCCGACGAGATCGGCCGGTCAAGCCAGAAGAAACGCGTATACTTCCACGTCACCGACGAGACGCCTGGTGCGTGGGAATTCGACGCCGACAATAGAAGGGTCATCATCAACGTCGGCGGCGGCAACCCGTCGGACAAGCACAAGGTCGAGGTACCGTTCTACGATTTTCTCCTCAATTCGCCCAATGAGGACGCCAATTGGGTTCGCATAAGGGGCCTGCGCTTTCACCGCACCCGCTACTGGGCCATGTGGATGGCGAATCAATGTGTTATCGAGGACTGCCTCTTCAAGGCCGTCGGCAGTACAGGATCGATCATGGTTGCCGGGCGAAACAACATAATCCGCCGAAACACCGTCCTGGACTCGCTTCAGCAGGCCATCTACTGGGGCGGTAACGAGAACATCATCGAGGACAATCTCGTCGTCCGCGCCCTTACCGACCCTGGGATATTGGTTCAGGAGTGGCTAGGTGTGGTAAAGAGCAATGGCTCTCAGTACGGCATAATTCGCAACAACGTCATCCTGGAGACGACAACAGGCCCCGGCGGGCGATGTGACATGGGTATCTGGTGCGATACGGGGTGCTTTTACAACGCCGTATACGGTAACACCGTCTATCGCAACGGCACGGGTATCTACGTCGAGGAGGGAATGAACCACAGCAGCTTCGCTTACAACGCACTCTTCGAGAACGATCTCGGAATCGGCATACGGGCCAGCAGGCGAAACCTGTTCACGGAGAACCATGTCTGGAACAACCGCGTAGGCGTTGCAGTATGGGACATCAACCGCTATCCACTGGCCTTTGCCAACCAGTTTGAACGCAACTGGCTCATAGATAATCGCGAAGGCGCCATCCAACTGCATGACGAGCGCCCATCTGCGCTCGGCGAGGTGTCCGGCGCGATTTCGTTGGACTGGAACACCTACAGCGTGCCGCAAGGACAGAATTTCATCAAGTGGAACGGCGGAAAGGCTTGGTACGCCGACCTGGAGTCCATACGCAAAGCCGACGGCCAGGAATTCCACGGCCGAATGGGGCGCCCGACGGACAAGGAATTGCAAGTCATCAAGTTCCGCGTGCCGTATTCCAGCAAACCCGATGAACTCGTTCCCATGTTGTACAATCCGACTTTAATGCGGCCATCGCATTCGCCGACCGGGCATTGCCCCTATTTCTGGCGTATGGGTCCGGGGGATCGAATCGGCTTCACCTGCGGGCCCCAATGGTACCCCGCGGGTTCGTACACGAACCTGCCCCGCATGGGAGGGCCGGACTATCCTCCGGACGGCGCCACGGCCACTAACTGCGAAGGTACAATGATGCCGGCTTCACCCGAACAGCAGGCCAACGATTGGGGTATTGCCGTCAAAGGCGAGAAGCCGGAGTTCATGAACGCCCTGGGCAACGGCTGGTGGAGCCCGTCGCTGCCTACCGTCGCGGGGACCGCCTATTCGGTGTCCTTCAGCATCCGTGCCATGGACCTCAAACCCCTCACTGACGGGGATGGACCGATCGTTTACGTGCTGTGGACCAACGACACGGGCCAGAGACAGGTACGCGACTATGTTATGGGCATCGATGACGCCGGCAGGCCTCACGGGGATATCCCTCGTGAAGGCTCGTTCGGTTGGACAATTGTCCGCGGCAAGGCGGTCGCGCCGGAACACGCCACCAGGGTGGCATTCTTCCTGGGCTTGAGGCGCAGCTTGGGCACCGTCGCTTACGACCGGATATGGATCGACGTCAAATGAAAAGAAAAGCCGCCGGTGCCGGCAATTGAGGAAA
>JABMQG010000208.1 GCA_013203365.1 Planctomycetota bacterium
GAAGATCAGGGCCAGGACCGCCTTGATGATTGTGGCGGTGGTCTTGGCGGTTGGTCTGTTGGTGCTGGCGGCGGCATTGATGAATGCGCATAAATCGGCCGAGATCGCACCAGAACCGGCCCCGGCGGTGCCTAAGCATACCATCGACCAGCAGTGGCGGGCGCTGTGCACGAAGTACTACGACTGGTTTGGGCTGTTCTCGGCCGACCTGAACGCCCAACGCCGCCGGCAGTGGCAAAGCTCTGACGAACACCTGGCTGCCGCCGTGATCGGACCATTGGCCGGCGCCAAAGCCGAGGGGCTCGAACTGGCACCAAGGAAGCTTGTGGCCGAGGTTGACTGGTCGTTGCAGGAAGTCGTCCGTAAGGGCGCGGTGCCCGATCGGTTAGCGAAGGAACTGGCCGAACCGGCGATGAGAGGAAAAATCGCCCGGGCACTGGAATTGATAACGGCAATCGAGAAGGCCCTCACACCTCAGTCGCCCGAGAACGAGGGCGGTTGGCCCTTGCTCACCGAGCTGGCAGAACTTGTACCAGCATGGGGCTCTCGCGGCTGGACTGGGCAGGTGCAGGAGCTTGGGGCTCGGCTGGAGGCCGTAAAGATCGGCCCTGAAATCGTTCGGGCCGTGGATGCCCTCCTGGTGATCAGCCCGGCAGTCAGAGAGGTCGAGCAGAGATGGCGAGCGATCGAACAGGATCGCTTAGTCATTGAGCAATCGGGCATTGGCATGCTGGACGGGTTCGGCCAGTACGCACTATCGTGTGTTGATGTCCAGTCACTCGCCCGCGGCGGAGAGGGCATAGAGCAACTACGCGGCAGATTAGTCGATCTGGCCGAACTGGCAGGGGAACTGGGCGGTTTTGTCCGTAGCGACTGGCAAGACGGAATCGATCACGAGCTGGTCCTTGCGAACGCCGAACTGCAAGGGCTTATCTCGGCTAATGAGCCGACCGGGCAACAGTTCCGCACGTGGCTGAAAGAACTTCGTAGCGGGCGATACGACATGCTCGATCCGGCTGAGGATCCGCGACGTCTGTGGCCTGCGAACGTCGCCGCCATGGCCGCGGAAGTCGAAGAAAACGTCGCCCCGCTCCGACAGGATTACGCGGAAACCGCCGAGGCCCTCCGCAGCCGAGCGCAGGTGCTGGCCGACCGCGTCGAAGCCGTCAGCCGACTGCGATGGGACCAGCGAAATCGCGCGGCTATCGAGCTGGAAGCCTTAGCAGTCGGCGCGGAGAGAAAAAAGCTTCAGATCGACCTGAATAGCGCATTGGCCGACGCCAGTACAACGCTGGGCGAATACACCAAGAGCCTGCCGGATTCGATTTGCGAGGTCGATGCGATCAATCAGGCCTGGCGAGGGCGGCGTGACGAATTGAGCAGTCAGTCTGCCACGCTCAGCCAACTGCGAAAAGAGATCGACCAGGTCAAGGCCGACTTGCTGCAATTGGCCGACCGGTTGCCGGCCGCTTCGCTGGCGACCGTAGCCGACGCACGTGTCACTGCCGGTCTTCTGGCCGGCGCCACGGCCGAGCGGAATCGGCTGCTCGCGCAGGCCGTTGCAGTGATGTCGTGGCGAAACGGTGAGTTGACGGACGGCAAAGACAAAAACTTCGACGAGCAGGTCAACACGCTCCGCAAGGAGTATGACGATTGGCTTGCCGGGTCGGAGCGGATCATCCAGACCGTCGCACAAGCGGCTATTATGCTCGATGATGGTTACCTGCTTGACGAAGCCGCCGGGGTGGTGACGATTCGCCAGTGCCAAAACACATGGGGGGGCGAACAACCATACAGCCGGGATGAGGTCAAGAAGGCCCTGGAGCCGATTAAACAGCGAATAGCGGCCGTGGACAAAGCTCAACAGGCGACCGACTTGCCTGTGCTGGCAGCTATCGCAGTCCAGGCCAGCCAGGGACAGCTAACGCTGGCGCGTACGGCATGGCGACGGCTGTCCGAGGCGGATCGGCAATGGCCCGCTTCGGTCGAGCAACTCCGCACGGAGACAAGAATCCGGCTTAATCTCGACGCCCTCTACGCCCTGCTTGGCGACGGGCCGCGCAAAAGCCAACTGCTGCAAGAGCTGGCCGAAGAGGGCCGTCGGCGCTGGCGGGGCTGCTTCAGTGCCGTCGCTACCGAGCCGGAGGTGGCCGAGGCGCTGTCGATGCGACAGGCCTTCGGGGTCGATCTTTCGACGGAGAAGGAAGGGTCGGATTTCCAGGCCCTTCCTGCCCACGCTAGATTTAACGCACTGTTGCACGGCTTTCGGTCCGATGCCGGCAAGGTCGGCCAGGAGGGTCAACTGCTGGCCATGCGAGACCGGTTCGTTCAGGTGGTCCGTCGGCATTGCCCGGTGCTGTCGCGGGAAGCACCGGTCGAGGAAATGTTGGTTGTCTTAACAGCCGTGGGTACCGATACCGCCGGCGACGGCGGGGCGAAAACCATTGAGGCGCTGGGTCCAGCCTGGCTCGGCACCGAGGCCGAGGGTGGCCGGCGAGTGACGTTCACCGGCCCGGCCAACAGCAAGGACCGGCACGAGCTGACCTTCCTGCGGGTTGAACCCGCAGGGGCGCCGGTGGCGTACCTTTGCACGATCGAGACGCCGGTTGGTCTGGTTTCGGACGTGATCTCGGCAGCGGGAAAGGGCAAGGCGCTTACCGACAGCGGCCTACTCGACGGGGATGCACCCAGAGATCACCCGTGTGTCTGGAGGGCCCGTGGGGTGCACGTCCTGCTTTCCTCCCAGTGGCTTGCCGCCGGCCTGCAAGACCTCAGTCGCACCAATGTCTATCCGGCGGGCATGGAACCGGCGCCACCTGCGGCGGGGCATCCGATGCAGAGGGTGTCGCCTGCGGTGACACTGTTCGTGGCCCGGTTGATGAATTGCAGGTTCCCAACGCAGGAGGAATGGCGTGCGGCCATAGCAGGCGAGGACAACCCCGCGGAGCAAAAATGGAATCTTCGCGATCAAACGTGGCTGCGCCAGCAGCAGCACATGCGGGCCCTTCAAAAAGACCGCTTTCGCCCGGCCTGGCCCGACGCGGGGATATTCTGTCCGGCAGGTGCTGAGCCCGGCCCGGTGGCCGGCGATGCCGTGGCGACGACGGAACTCGACGATGGCTGGCTCTGGTTCGCACCGTCACCCGCCGAGGAAAACTTCACGTTCCAGCACCTGATCGGCAACGTCGCCGAGCTGGTCTTCTCCGACCCGGCCGGTTGCATCGAGGCACTGCCCAACTCACCGGAACTTACCCTCGAAGCGGTGGCGGCATTTGTCATCGCTCGTGCAACATCGCTTGGGGTGCTTGGAGGCTCGGCCCTGTCGCCCCCGAACCTGTGGGCCGTTGGGAACGGGCCGAAGGGTCTTGGTTTTGCAAGAGTATATCCGGTCGATCCGGCCAATATGAATGGGGTGGCCGTGGACGTGGGAAGCCGCCTGGCCTTCACCGCCCCCATCGAATCGCCGACGGCACGGCTGAGACGTCTGCTCGCCGGCCAACCATATTTGTCGGCACAAAAGTGACAGGCCCGCCGGCATCGGAACTTGTCATGCCCCATCACATCCCAAGCCGAAAGAACTCATTTGCATTGGCGAATAACCAGCAGTGAGCGACCTCCTTGGCCTCGTCCAGGTCGAGGTAGTCCGTCTCGACCATGTCCGATAA
>JABMQG010000209.1 GCA_013203365.1 Planctomycetota bacterium
GTCCAACCCTACTACAAGATGCCTAAATTGAACCGAAAGAACCAATATCGCTAAAGTCTTCCGTGAAAAAGCCGATTCAAAAGCTATGCCGGGGCTGTTGATGGGTGTCTTGGCACGAAACATCCGCCCCAACGCCGCGAGGGATGTTTCCTTGCTGCTCGCCAAGTGCCTTAGTTTTGAGGAGCGTTGCCCGTGCGTATTGCCATGTTTTCGTGGGAAACCATGCACTCTATTGCCGTCGGCGGCGTGGCAGCACACGTAAGTGAATTGTCCGAGGCCCTTACCAGACGGGGCCATGAAGTGCACATCTTCACCCGGATCGGCCCCGGGCAAGACCGGTACTCTCTCGTAGACAACTGCCACTATCATCGCTGCCCGTTTGAGCTCGACAGCGATTTCACAGCCGAGATCAACAACATGTGCAATTCCTTCGCATGGCACATGGGCGAAACCGCGGCACGCATAGGACAATTCGACGTGGCACACGCACACGACTGGCTGGCGGTAAAGGCACTCGTACAGGCGAGAAACCAGCACAATCTTGCCGGCGTGTTCACCGTTCACTCCACTGAATTCGGCCGTTGCGGAAACCAGAATCACGACGGCCGCAGCAGAATCATTCGCGATATGGAATGGGAAGGCGCCTACTGCAGCGACCTGACCATCGCCGTCAGCGGCGTCGTCGGCAGGGAGTTCCGACAGTTGTACAACCCGCCTGAAGACAAGGTCACTCCAATCTACAACGCCGTACACTCCAACCGCTTCACAGGCAAGATCGACGTCGCATGGGAGCGGGCCAAGTACGATGTTGGATGCTATGATCCGATGGTGCTTTTCGCCGGCCGGCTGGTTTGGCAAAAGGGCCCGGATATCCTCCTGGAAGCGGTGCCGAGCGTCCTTGCGCAAAACGCCGACATAAAGTTCGTCTTCGCCGGCGACGGCGAAATGCGAGCCGGATTGCAGGCCCGCAGCCATCAACTCGGTGTCAGCCATGCCGTACGATTCGTGGGCTATAGACGAGGTCTGGACCTGGTCAATCTGTTCAAGGCCACGGACATGGTGTGCGTCCCCAGTAGAAACGAGCCATTCGGAATCATCATCCTCGAAGCCTGGAGTGCCGGCAAACCAGTCGTCGTCACCCACAACGGCGGACCGGCCGAGTTCGTCAACCACGGCCGGGACGGCCTGAAGGTCTACGATCACCCAGACTCGGTCTCCTGGGGAATTCGTGAACTTTTCGGCAATTTCAATCACGCCCGAGCCATGGGCCGGGCGGGAAAGGCACGGGTCAAGAAGGAATTCTCATGGGACCGCATTGCACAGCAGACCGAGGATGTCTACGTTCGGGCCGTCGCCGCCAATAGCCGGCGACTGGGCCTGAGCGAAACCGACTTCGTATTGCCGGCAACCATAGACCTGAGAAAACCTGCGATGCAAGCGGCCTAAACCACCAAACGCTCGCCTGCATCGCTTCAAACAACCTGCAAGACAAACTGCAACACGCTCGGCCGAACATCGGCCTTAAAGGGCATTGCCGAATCGACCACGGGCCGCTGGGACCTATCAGTCGTCTGGTTACACTAAAACCATTGATTCCGCCACTTCCGCAGGCTACTATGCTGTGAAGTAATCGCCTTGAATCGAAAGGATTGGAAGAATGAGCTGCAATACGGCACGTAGTCAACACCTGTTCACAAGCGAATCCGTTACAGGCGGGCACCCGGACAAGGTCTCTGACGCCGTCTCCGATGCCGTGCTGGACAGCCTGATCAAGCACGATCCTATGGTTCGCTGCGCCTGCGAGACGCTCGTTACGACGGGGCTGGTCGTCGTCGCCGGCGAGGTTACCATCCACACGCAAAAGGCCGCCGACGCCCTGGCCGACGTCGAGAATACCGTTCGCCAAACGATAAAAAACATCGGATACGACGACCCGGCAACCGGCTTCGACTACCGTAGCTGCGCAGTCATCCGCACACTGCACTCCCAATCCGCCGACATCAACCAAGGAGTCGACAAGAAACGGCCAACCGACCAGGGTGCCGGCGACCAGGGCATAATGTTCGGCTTCGCCTGCGACGAGACCAGCATGCTCATGCCGTTGCCTATCTTCCTGGCACACCGCCTTACCGAACGGCTCACACAGGCCAGACAAACCGGTGAAATCACCTGGCTTCGACCCGACGGCAAGAGCCAGGTAACCATCGAGTACGCAAACGGCTGTCCCCTGCGCGTGCACACCGTCGTGCTCTCCACCCAGCACACCGAACGTGTCGTCAACCCGAAAACGGGCAATATGAGTGACGCCGCACGTAACGAGCTCATCCGCAAGATCATCAAGCCGGCCGTCATGCAAGAGTGCCCTGGCCTGTGGAACAACAAGATTGTCTTCCATATCAACCCCACCGGCCGATTCCTGCTCGGCGGCCCGCACGCCGATACCGGGCTGACCGGGCGAAAGATCATCGTCGATACCTACGGCGGCCGAGGTTGCCATGGCGGCGGGGCTTTCTCCGGTAAGGACCCATCCAAGGTCGATCGCTCCGCCAGCTACATGGCGCGACACATCGCAAAGAATGTCGTCAAGGCCGGCCTGGCCCGAATGTGCGAGGTGCAACTGGGCTATGCAATCGGCGTTGCCGAACCCGTCAGCGTCCTGATCGACACCGATAGCACCGCACGAGTGGAGGAAGAGACCATCGAGCGAGCAGTCCGAAAGGTCTTCCCCCTCCGCCCGGCTGATATCATAGAACACCTGAACCTGCTCCGCCCGATCTACCTGTCCACCGTGGCCGACGGCCATTTCGGACGCAAGGGCCGAAACTTCACTTGGGAGCACACAGACCACGTGTCCGCCCTGCGAAAGGCCTGCGGGCTGTAGCAGGCCAAGTCCAACCAATACAATGCCCCGGGCTTCGTCTGAAGAGTCGGCCGACGGCCGGCAAGCAGACCCGCTGACACTGCCCGATACGTCGGTGGCAATGGAAAACACACCCACTCGGCCAGGGGTGTGCCGATACCGAACAGAAGCCATACAAATGGGTTTGTTTGGCAAAAAAAAGTTTACGGAAGGGGCCGAAATGGCTGTTGGCAGGTGAGGGCGGGAACGCTTGGAATTGTCGTAACAGGCTATACGCACAATAGATATCACCTTATGCCTCGCGGGGCCCCGGCGGGCGGGCGGCGGGAGAAAATGGGTTTGGAAAGCCATTTTTGATTTTTCAGATAACATACTAAAAGATGCCCCAAAAAGAAGCCAAAAGA
>JABMQG010000210.1 GCA_013203365.1 Planctomycetota bacterium
GATGTTCACCACGGCCGGGCTGGCCGCCTCGAAGACCTGAACCGTAGGCGTTCGACGGGTCTGAGCCAACGGCTTTATGAGCTGGGCCCAGGCGTGCCCGGCCGCCGCGATGAACGCCGCCACGACAAAGCACTGAACCTTACATCGCCTCCGATTATCACCTTGCATCCCGAACATCGCATGCACCCCTGTTGCTCTGCTAAAAAGTTGCTCTGCTAAAAAACTGCAAATCAAGAATCGCAAATTCCAGGTCTGATATTATAGTACATGCATGCAAGAGTCTACAGGGCACTCTTCGGCCGCCCTTTCGCTGGCGGGTGTGCACAAGAGCTATCCTCACCCCTCAGGTGCGGTGACGGCACTTCGCGGCGTTGACCTGACAATACAAGACGGGGAATCCGTGGCCGTGATGGGTGCGTCCGGCAGCGGCAAGAGCACACTCCTGCACATCATGGGAGCACTTGACCGCCCCGATACCGGCACGGTTCGCATAGGCGGGCGCGACTTGTCGACACTGAGCGATCGGGAATTGACGCTGTTGCGACGCCGGAGAGTCGGAATCGTGTTCCAGTTCTTCAATCTCGTTCCTACACTCTCGGCCCTTGAGAACGTGGTCCTGCCGATGGCCCTCGACGGGGCCGACCGCAAGGTTATGACGCGCCGTGGCGCAGAGCTGCTGGAACTGGTGGGCCTGAGCCATCGTGCGGACCACCGCCCCGCGGCCCTCAGCGGCGGTGAGCAGCAGCGAGTGGCGATAGCAAGGGCGATGCTGATGGACCCGGCAATACTCCTGGCCGACGAACCGACGGGCAACCTCGACTCTTCCAGCGCCTCAGCTGTGTGGTCCCTGCTGGGATTGCTGGCCGGGCGATTGGGCAAGGCACTGTGCGTGGTGACGCACGAATCTGCCGTCGCTGCCGCTGCAAAGCGAGTGGAGGTCATCAAGGACGGCCAGATCGTCGGCCGATTCAATACCGCGGAAATCAATCATGATCCATCGCTGGTGGCAGCTCGCTATCAGGAACTGGCGACTTAGGTTCACCCGCACGCTCACCGAGAGCATTGCCGTGGTGATCGCCTGCGCGCTCGTCGTGGCGATGACGGCCGCCTTCGCCTCGGCGGAGCGGGCCTTGTGGCACTGGCACGAGCGGTGGGTGGGCAAGGTCAGCGCGCACATCACTTCACGGGAATCCCGGCCGTTTGAACAATCCGAAATCAACGTAGTCGCCGGCATTGAAGGCGTTCACCTGGCAGCAGGCAGGCTGCACGATCGGGTACAGTTGATCGGGCCCGGCGGGCAGGCGAGCGTGATACTCATCGGCCGGCAACTTCCGAACGACCTTCAGCTGCGCTCGCAGGAACTGCTGGCAGGACGACAGCTAGGCGAAGACGCCGACGACGAGATCGTGATCGAGGCCGCTTCTGCCAACCTGCTCAACGTTGGCATAGGCGACCGCGTGCAGGCGAGGATATACGACGATTCGTGGGATCTCACCGTCGTCGGGATCGTCTCCCGACCGCCACTTTTCTCGTTTATACCGCAAACTGTGTACGTCTCTTTGCCGACGGCCCAACGGATGCTCGACAGGCCGCGGATGGTGGATTCCGTGTACGTGCAGTTCGAAGATGCCGCCGACGCCGACCAGGTCGCCCGGCGGATCGGTCAGCGGCTTGGCGACCGGTTCGAGCTTCATCGCAGCGCCGACAACAAGGCTTTATTGCAGGAGAACTTGCCGTTGTGGCGGGCGAGTTTGTATGCGATGTGCGGGCTGCTTGTTGTGGTGGCGATGTTCCTTATATTTGCGACGCTGTCGTGCGAAGTAATCCGCCGTGTCGGTGAGATGGGCGCTCTACGCTGCGCGGGGGCATCCCGGGGACAGTTGGTCGGCCTAGTGATGATGGAGTCGCTGCCTATTGCGATCTGGGGCATCGTGTTGGGTGCGCCTTTGGGCCTGGGGGGGTCCTGGCTGCTGGTTCGATGCTGGCCGGGGCTTTTCGCCCAGGGCTGGGCCGTGAGCGGCTGGGGCCTGCTGGCCGGTGCTGGCGGGGCGATGGCGGCGACGATGGCCGGGACGTTGCTGCCGGCGCTGGCGGCTTCACGGATGACGCCGGTGCAGGCCTACAGCATCAGCGGGCGAAGCACGAGACGATGGCCAATAGCGACGGCCGTGGCGGCGGCGATCCTTCTGGCGGTGCCGATGGTGCAGTTGCAGCTGACCAACGACCCCTTGACGGCCGTCCGCATGCACGTGTTTATCGGCTTGCCGCTGCTTGCCTGCGGCTTGTTCCTTGCCTGCCCGCCGGTGCTGGCGGCCTTGGCGGGACCGATCGCACGGGGCCTGGGGCTGCTGCTGCGGGTGCATCAGCAGCTTGTGGGCAGGTGGATTCTCGGCGCCCGATGGCGAAGTACCGCGGTGGTGACCGCCCTTGCGCTTTGCGTGTCGCTGGTAGTCGCGGCTAACACCGAGACGGAGAGTCTGCTGGCGAGTTTCAAGCTGCCGACACAGTTTCCCGATCTGCTGGTGATCCTCCCCAGCGGTGTGACGAGTTCTCAGGCCAGCCAGGCATTTCAGGACCTGGGCGTTCAAAAATGGGTGGGCCTGAACGGCTTCGATATAAAAATTCTCGATCTGCCGCAACGCCAGCAGGGCACTCTGATGCAGACGATGACGTATTGGCGAAAAGGCAATACCTGGTTCCTTTCGCTGGATGAGGATCAGTTGGCGGACCTGGCCAAACTGGACTTCACCGCCGGCACTGCCGAGCAGGCCGTGCGAAAATTGGCCCAGGGAGATGCGATCATCGTCTCGGAGTCCTTTGTCCGCAGGCTGGCCGTGGGCCTGGGCGACAAGGTGTCGGTGTTGGATTACCGCGGAAAACCCTTCCAACTTGAAATCGCAGGCATCGTCGGAGGCGCATCTTTGGAGGTGGCGGGTGTGGCCTATGAGTTCAGCGAGCTGTACAGGCAGAACGCGGCGCGGGCCGTGCTGGGCTCCTCGGCCACGGCCGCCAGGCGATTCGACCAGCACGGTTATTCAATTCTCCTGGTCGATACCACTTCCTCGGCCGAGAGCGATGAAATCGCCGGCCGGCTTCGAACGCGATGGCGCTCGGTACCCATGGAACACCTCTCACTGCGTCGGCTGAAGGAGCAGATCGAGTCTGACTTTCGTCGATTGACTCTGATCTTCAGCCTCGTAGGCGGGCTATTCGCCGCAGCGGTGGCGACGGCGGGAGTGGCTAACGCAATGGTGGCGGCTGTGCACAGCCGGCGGAGAGAACTGGGGATACTGCATGCCGTCGGAATGACCCGCGGGCAATTGGTCCGGCTGGTGCTAGGCGAGGCGTTAGTCTTGGGGTTGATCGCCTCGGCGATGGGGGTGGCGGTTGGTCTGTACGCCTCGCGAATGGCCGCGAGAATTCACGAACTGTTGTTGGGCCGGGCGATGGTGTTCTCCGTGCCTTTCGGTGCGGTGGCTGTGGTCATAGCCCTGGCCGTCGCCGCCACCGTCGGGTCCGCCATCGCGGCCGCCGGCCGGGCCGGCCGGGCAAATGTCATGGACCTGATGGCCGAGTGAGGAATCTGCAACTGCTGATTGCTGTCTTGACCTTGCCCGTCTCATTTGTATGCCGGGCCAAATTAGCGGGGGTCCGTCACCGTGGCGCTGCCGCTCGGGCCAATCTCGTCGCGGTCGCCGTGCAACGTGCGCAGGTTGACAATCGTCTTGATGCCCATTGCCTCCAGATTCTTCATCCCCTCGGCCGTCGGTTGGGCACCATGGTACAGTGCGGGCGAGACTCGATGGAAGTTTGGTACCCCCGGGCAGGTCAGGGGCTGGGCCCATGGCCGGTCGGCCGTCTGTTCGGCCTGGAAGTTCCGCGCCTTGTTGGCTGTAATCAGGCTTGCGCCGTGCATCTGGTGCCACAGGACATACGTAGCGCCAATACCCATCGCCACGCCGGCAAGGAACACCAGAAGTGTCCTGTGCTTCATTGTCGGCCTGGCTTGATGCTCTTGTGAGCTTTTCTGGGATTCATTCTTCATTGTGCATACGCTTCGTGTCTTGGTTTTCGTCGGAGCCAACTACACTTGCGTGCCTCGTTCCTCTCCCATCGGCCCGGCGGGCCAATCGGCGGACACCCAGACCGGCACCGATAATGATCAGGCCGGCCAGAACACCGGCGTAGAATTTCTTGTCCGTAAGGCAGTTCATGGCCCGCTGGCCGTAGGTGGCCGAAGGCAACGCGGCGGTCTTGGCGGACCAGTATTCCGGGCCGTATCTTTCAATAGGCAACACCTCGGCCCCGGTGAGCGAGACGGCGTTGATGGCGACCTGGCCGTCGGACGAGACGTTCACCTTGATTATCGCGTCGTCGGCGGTGTCGCCCAGGCCAGTGGCCACGTAGGTCAGCTCTTGGCCAGGGACACGCCAGTAAAACGTCGGCAGTGACCAACTGACGCCAACGTCGCCGGAGAACCAGACGACAGGCTTGCGCGAAGCGACTCTGGTGAGCATCGGCTCGATGGATTGGCGGAAGTGTCCCGGCTGATAGCCCGTCTGGGAATTGAGGTGCTTGAAAACCACCTCCAGCCGAGGGTCGTCAACAGCCCACAGAAGCCTGTGGGAGAAGATGAATACGTTTCGCACCTGCTCGTCAGAGGCCAGTTCGGCCAGCAGGTTTGTGAACCAGTCCAGTTGCCCTGCGGCAATATGGCCCGGGGGCTGTTCCGTATCCAGGACAATGAACACGTCCCGGCCAACGCGAAGGTCGTACCAGGTTCTGCCAAAATAGCGGACATAGAGCCGGCGGTCTGCTACTTCGTGGGTGCCCACGGCGTTGAAGACCGGCACGGTCAGCCGGCGGACGGCGCTTCGAATGTTGCGGAAGCTGATATCCTCGCTCCGCCGGACGATGTCGCCCAGCAGCATCAAAGCCGTTGCATCTGAGGTGTTGATCAGGTCCAGATTGGCCAGGAACGAACCGGCAGGGTGGACCGACTGGATGGCCGGCTGGCCGTACAGGTGCCCTACCGCCCAGAACGAATACGCCTGGGACGGTTCGATCCGCTTAAGTGAGATGCCGTTGAAAGGCGAAACCGTTTCCGCCTGCTGAGCGGCACACGCCCAATACCCCTGGCCGAGGACCAGCAACACAATAGCGAGCCGTCGTTCCATCGCTCCTGCAAAGCCTGTAAAGAATCATCAACTGCTGGCGTCTATGTACTGTAGGCCAGGCCGCATACGCCGCTGGTGAACTTGGAAAAGGCGCAGCTGCGCATCGGCAGTTGCCCGGCGACCTCGCTTATCCGTCGTTCGTGCCGCCACAAGCCTTTAAGTTCCAGAACCATCACCGGCTGGCGAGGCTCAGGCCTGTCAAGGTTAGGCCGGCCGGCGAAGGTCTGATCGTAGCAGACCAGTTCCGTATCGATAGTCAAACGAACCGTGCGGTCGGCGGAGACGTTGTACCGCCTTTGATAATGGTTCAGTAGTACAGGGCAGTGACTGCGGGCCAAAACCGGAACCAATGGGCCGAGGTCCTGTTTGTCCAGGTCCCGAACGATATCGCCCCAGTTCGCCCCGCGAAGATCTATCGCCTCGATGGGGCGGGATATCTTCGTCCCGAGGCTGCCCCGCTTGTGTTTCAGCTCCAACATGCAGTCGGGCCGGGAGATGTCAGGCCCGTACCACCGGAAGCGGAGCTTGCCCCGGCTGGTAAGTCCGCCTAGGCCGTCGAACAAGCTGGCCCAGTCGTTGGTGTCGAAGTACAGGCTGTTCACCTGACGCGTAGGATAGGCGGTGACAAAGCCCGCCGGGTGGCTGCGTACCCAGGCCAGTAACGTCGGCAGGGCCGACTCGTCCAGAACGAACTTGACTTCGTAGCGGTAGTCGCCGTTCAACGCTTCAGCCGTCGGTTTTCGCTTTGGCGTATAATTCATCCACGTTCACCGGATGGCTTTCTGCCTGAATGCCGTCGATCTTCACGATCGAATCTGTTTGAACCAGTGTCGGCGTTCCGACGTTGTCCATGACTACGGCGTTTGCCTCGATGTTGCCCGGACCATATTCGGCCTTTTTCATGTACGCCGCCAAACCTATCTTGGTGTTCCTTAACTTAAGGTCCGTCACCTGGATGCGAGAAAGGTCCTTGCTGGCCAGACCCACCCCCGCGCCGACGACTACAATCTTTTCCGCATGGCACCGGCTGTACTCCCCAGCTGAGATCGCCTTGTCGGCTATGTCGCAGAATGTGGTGCCGGTTACTTGAACGTCGCTTCCGCTTATGTCTATACCGTCGCCGCCGATGCCGTCGAAGACGCAATCGACGAATCCACCAGTGGCAAAATCGCCGTCGAACGCGTCCGATCGGCAACGGCTGAATCGGCACCCCCGGCACCGCACATCGGCGCGGACGACGTTAATCGTGTCCTCGGCGAAACTGCCTTCGAACTGACAATCGGTCAGCGATATGTTCGAACGATAGAAAGTGACACCGCCGGTGGCCGTCCATCCCTTGCGGTCCACACCCATGGTGCCGGTGACTATGGCGTTCTCCCAGGCCGACTCCGACGCGTCGATCACGATCAGGCCGGCCCAGTTCTCGCCGTCGGCAACTAGCCGGACCGGCTTGCCGGGCTTGCCCTTGATGTTCACACTGCCGGTGGACAGGAATAGGGCACCCGGCTCGAATCGTAGCGTTCGGTCCGCTCCTATGGTGATCGAGACGCTTTC
Organism: Planctomycetota bacterium; assembly: GCA_013203365.1. GTDB lineage: Bacteria > Planctomycetota > Phycisphaerae > SM23-33 > FEN-1343 > JABMQG01. The sequence goes on from JABMQG010000210.1 coordinate 6,732, forward strand.
CGGCAGCACGAGGTCGCCGTTAACCAGCCAGTTGCCTTGGCGGACCTCCAAGCTGTCGGACTCCTTGCCTTGCTTGAGGAACGGATGCAGTTGGAGCACTTGGGCGATCGTCGGGGCCTGTGGTCGAGGACCTTGGCCGGGCAGGGGGAACCGGAATATGCGCAAAGGCACTTCGTGCGTTTCAGTCTTTCCAACCAGCCGACACACCGCCGAGACTTTTTCCGTCCCGGCGGGAAGCTTAAGATTGAATCGCTTGTAGGTCACCGGCTCGTGCCAGTCTTGACCGGCCAACAATACCGCATCGCCTTCGCCGGCCGGTGGAACCAGTTGGTCCCCCACCTTCCAGCCCAGCAATTCCACGGGCAGGCGAGTGGTGTTGGCCACCTCGGCTGTCATTTCGGTTTCCGCCTGAGGCGATTGGTTCGACCCGGCCGGCCATACGGCTCCAGTTACGAGCTGATCGATGGCGAGCAGCCGCCGCAGGAATTCCTGCCTGCCTGCCAACTTATCCCACACCTGAGCGTCCGATCGGTCCCACCACTCGCGGTTGAGCGTGGCGACTACGGTGCCCAGTTTCGCACCGAGTTTGTTACGCAACTCTTGCAGGTACTGCGGCGAACTCATTCGAACCAACTCTTGAACGTACGCCCTCGCTAGGTCCGGATCGGCAAGCGAATCGGCAGACCACGGCCTCTCCAACGACACCAGAATGTTACCCTCGGCCGGTCCCAGCGGGCAGGCGTCGAAGCCGATCGGCTCGAGCCTGGCCGCCAGTGGGTCGTAGTACAGGCGGATGTTGATGAAATCCAGGGCATGACCGGAATAATACAATTCGTTCAAGGCCAGAAACCGCGCCAAGGC
>JABMQG010000211.1 GCA_013203365.1 Planctomycetota bacterium
AGCCTTTGCCGACCGTATCGTTGAACTGCTCACCGATGATCGGAAGCTGGCGGAGTTCTCACAGGCCGCCCGTCAATCGGCATTGCGATACGGACCTCAACAGGCAATTCAGCAATGGAATGAGATATTGGCCTGATTGCGTGATTGATTGCTTCTGTGCGATGTGAATCGGCAAGGAATATCCGGCGTGATCGACTGGCTGACTGGATTGCCGCAGGCTGTGCAAAACGTGGCGCTGACGGTTGGGCCCGCGAGCTACGACGCGACGGCTCCATTTTCTCCCGGGGCGGCGTACCCGGAGTATCGATTCGCCGCCTCGGCGGGAACGTGCGGGGCGAACCTGGCCTACGACGCCGTCCGTGAGAGTCTCCGATTGCTCGGTTTGGACGCCGACCGCTTCGGCCGGAGCGATTGGAACCCACTGGCCGGGATCGTGAAGCCGGGCGATACCGTCGTTCTCAAACCCAACTTCGTTCGCGAATTCCGCGAAACGCAGCCAGGCGACGGCGACTGCCTCATAACCCACGGGTCCGTCATACGGGCGGCGCTGGACTACGTTATGCTGGCCTTGGCCGGCACAGGCCGGGTCATTATCGCCGATGCCCCGCAGAACGATGCCTGCTTTGAGGCCATCGTAAGTCTCGCCGGACTGAACGAAATCCGGGAATTCTACCGCCGCCAGGCAGGCGTGGACGTGGAAGTCCTCGATATGAGGCCGGAAAAAGCACGGAAGGTCAACGGCGTCATCGTGGGCCATACGCGATTGGCCGGCGACCCCGCCGGGTACGTCAAGGTAAACATGGGCGAGCGATCGGCGTTCACGCCGGTCAACGGCCTTTGTCATCTGCTGTACGGCAGTGAATATGACACACGCGAACTTCGTCGCCACCATCGTAACGGCCTGCATGAGTACCTCATCTGCAAGTCGGTTCTCAACGCCGACTGCATCATCGCTCTGCCGAAGCTGAAGACCCACAAGAAGACCGGTATCACCGTCAACTTGAAGAACCTCGTGGGCATCAACGGCAACAAGAACTGGCTGCCTCACCACCGCGAGGGCACGCCGTGCGAGGGCGGCGATCAGTTCGCCGACGATCGCCTTATCCGCCGCATAGAGCGAAGGATGGTCGCCTGCTTCAAACGTTTATTCCCGCTTCTGGGTCCGCTGAGAATGGCCCTGGCCGGACCAATCAAGGCGGCTGGAAGCCTGGCTTTCGGCGATACGAATATTGACACGATCCGTTCCGGTAATTGGTACGGCAACGACACAACCTGGCGAATGGTGCTCGACTTGAACCGCATTGCCTTATACGCCGACGCCGCTGGTGAATTGCAGCGGTGCCCGGTCCGCCGATTCTTCAGCATCGTCGACGGCATCGTCGCCGGCCAAGGCAACGGCCCGCTGGACGCGACGGCGAAGCCGGCGGGGATGATACTGGCCGGGTTCAACCCGGCAGCCGTCGATCTGGTCTGCGCCAGGCTTATGGGATTCGACTACCATCGATTGCCGATGCTCGTCGGCGCCTTGGCCGACCACGAACTGTCGCTGGCGGATTTCAAGCCGGATGAGATTGCGGTCAGTTCAAACGAAAGCCGGTTCCATCGTCGCCTTGGCCGGTTCGAGGGGAAAATGCTCGCTTTTGAGCCGCACTTTGGGTGGCGGGGGCATATTTAGAGTCCTGGGTGTTTAGATGAAGTTGGCGATCTCGCGGAAAAATCTCTGGCATAGGCTTCAGCCTGGGCCAAGAACGCTACTCGGCAGGCTGCTGGGCATCGTACCGGTGCAGTATTTGCTCGGCAGACGATTCAGGGAGACTCTGCGCTTTGCGGTGAGGTCGCAGTGGTGGCCCGTCGAGCGGATTCGGGCCTACCAGCTCAAGCAATTGCAGCGAATCTGCACGATTGCCCAGCAAAGTCCGTTTTACGCCCGCCTCTTCAAGAAAGCCGGATTCGTGCCCGGGGACCTTCGAACCGTCGAATGCCTGTCCTATTTGCCGACTATAGACAAACTCACTATTCGGGAGCACCTGGCGGAAATGTGCACGGTCAGCCCGTGGCGGGCTAACGTCGACAAGATTTCCACCGGCGGCACGAGCGGAATGCCGCTTCAGTTCTACATCAACGCCGATCGCTCGGCCACGGAGTATGCGTACCTGACCGCGAGTTGGCACAGGGCCGGATACCGTCTCCAAACGCCCCTTGCGGTCTTCCGGGGCCGGGTGGTTCCGGTGGACAGATCCGGTATGCACCACGAGTATGACGCGATCTTGAGGCATCACTTTTATAGCAGTTTCCACATGACCGACAGTGATATGGCTCGTTATGTGGAGCATATATCCGGCATTGGCCCGTGCTACCTGCACGTTTATCCCTCAACGGGCGCCGCCCTGACGCGTTTCATACTGCGCAGCGGCTACCAGGCGCCGGCCAATATCCGGGGGATTATTGCCGAATCCGAGACCGTATACCCCCAGCAGAGGCAAAAGGCGGAGGAGGTTTTTTGCTGTCGATATCTTTCCTGCTACGGCCAATCGGAAAAGCTCGTGCTGGCCGCGGAATGTGAGCATTCGACTGATTACCACGTCTGGCCGACATACGGGTATTTCGAGTTGCTAGACGCCTCCGGGCGACCTGTGACTAGACCCGGTGAAAGCGGTGAGATCGTCGGCACGGGGTTCATCAACTCGATCGTGCCCTTCATACGCTATCGTACGGGCGACTTCGCCACCTATGTCGCCGATCATTGCGACCGCTGCGGGCGTGCGCATCCTATTATCCGCGACATTCAAGGCCATCGCACCCAGGAGGTCCTGATCACCCGCGGCGGGTCGATGATTTCGTGGGCGGCCATGAACATGCACGATGACACATTCGCCCGGGTCAGGCAGTTTCAGTTTCGACAGGACACCCCCGGCCAAGCCGTGCTGAGGATAGTGCCGGCCGAGGGATTCGGAGAGGCAAACCGCCGGCGCATACTTGCCAACCTGGGCCAGAAACTCGACTGGCAGATCGACCTGGACATTGAATTGACCGACTCCATCGCCCTTTCGCCAAGGGGCAAGGCAGTCTACGTGGATCAGCGGATCGTCCCGCAGGTCCCGGAAGGTGAAAAGGAAATCTGAGGAAAAAAACTGAGCAAAGATGCAGACACTATCCTGGTATTATCGTCGCTTGCGTGCCATGTCGCCTCGGGAGGTTATCTGGCGAATAAAGTGTTCGCTACGAGACGCAACCGACCGTGCATTCCTCAATCGCAGGCAGCGCCTGCTGGCGATTGGCGACCTGCTGGCCTTCGGCGGGGCAAACGCCTCGCCGCGGTTTCGCGTCTCGGATATCACGGTCGGACAGTGGGCCGGCGAGCAGGCCGGCCAGACCGAACGTCGCTGGCTCGAGAAACTGGAGGCGAGGGCCGACCGTATTGCGGCCCATCGGCTGCGGCTGTTCGACCTGGAGGACTGCCACCTGGGCGACCCGATCGACTGGAACCGCGACCACAAGCTCAATAAGACCACGCCGATGACGTTCGCCCCGTCGATCGACTACCGCGATACAAACGTCGCCGGCGACTGTAAATTCGTCTGGGAGCCAAGCCGGCACCACCAGCTCGTTGTTCTGGGTAGGGCTTACCGCGCCGGCGGTGATGAGCGATATGCCAAGGCCGTGGTGGAACAGCTCGACAGCTGGCTGGTTCAGTGCCCGTTTGGGC
>JABMQG010000212.1 GCA_013203365.1 Planctomycetota bacterium
ATCCGTGAATGTTCTTGTGAACCACTGGCTGCTGTACCAGACCTGGGCCTGCCGGTTCTGGGGGCGCAGCGGGTACTACCAGTCGGGCGGGGCCTTCGGTTTCCGCGACCAACTGCAGGATTCCCTGGCCTTCCTCTGGGAATGCCCCTGGCTGACCCGGCAGCACCTGCTGACCAGTGCCGCCCGGCAGTTCCGTGAGGGCGACGTGCAGCATTGGTGGCATCCGCCGTCAGGGCGCGGCGTCCGCACCCGTATTTCGGACGACTACCTGTGGCTGCCGTACGTGGCGTGCCGATATATCGCCGCCACCGGCGACACGGGGGTTCTGGACGAACAGATACCCTTCCTGGAGGCCCCGGCCCTGGCCCCGACCGAGGAGAGCTGCTATGGCCTGCCGCAGATCTCGGAAAACCGGGCCTCGCTTTACGAGCACTGCGTTCGCGCGATCAAACACGGCCTGAGGTTCGGCCCTCACGGCCTGCCCCTGATGGGCGGCGGCGACTGGAATGATGGCATGAATCGCGTCGGCCTCGAAGGCAAAGGCGAGAGCGTTTGGCTTGCGTTCTTCCTATACGACACCCTTTTGTCTTTTGCAGAATTGGCCCAGCAGCGTAACGACCAAGAGTTCGCTGCCAAGTGCCGCTCGGAGGCCGACCACCTGCGTCAGCGGATCGAGGCCAGCGCCTGGGATGGCCAATGGTATCTCCGCGCTTTCTTCGATGACGGTCGGGCCCTGGGTTCGCAGGATAGTCCTCAGTGCCAGGTGGACCTGCTGCCCCAGGCCTGGGCGGTCCTCAGCGGCGCTGCCGACCCGCGGCGTGCCGCACAGGCACTCAGTGCGGCCCTGGACCGGCTGGTGGATAAGTCGCATCGCGTAGTTCGCCTATTCGACCCGCCGTTCGACGGAGAAGTGCTCGACCCCGGTTACATCCGGGGCTATGTTCCCGGAGTACGTGAGAACGGCGGGCAGTACACACATGCGGCCATCTGGGCCGCAATCGCCCTGGCGCGTCTCCACAAATCGGAGGAGGCCTGGGAGTTCTTGTCGCTGCTGAACCCGATTCGGCACGGCGACACACAGGAGCGCATCTCCGCCTACAAGGTGGAACCCTACGTGGTGGCGGCGGACGTCTATTCCGCCCCGGGGCATGAGGGGCAAGGCGGATGGACCTGGTACACAGGCTCGGCCGGCTGGATGTACCAGCTGCTGGTCGAGGAACTGCTGGGTTTTCGTCTGGAGGTGGACACATTATCGTTCGCCCCGGTCCTGCCAGAGGCGTGGGAAGGCTTCTTGCTGCACTATCGGTATCGCAGTACGTTCTATCACATTCGCATCGTCAAGATGGGCGCGGAGACGTGGCAGGTATGGCGCGTGCTTCTGGACGACGTGGAACAAACCGACCGAAAGATCCATCTGATCGACGACCGCCAAGAGCACCAGGCGGTCGTGGAGGTCGGGCAGTTACCTGTGTAGCGGCCTAGTCAATTATCCAGCCCTTTTTTTCTCGTCTCGGCGTCTGAATGGTGGTGTCCCAGCGACCTTATATGAGGAGCGCAACGGGATCGGAATCGGCGGCCAGCCGCGCCGGCGGTAAACATCGTCTTGGTTGCCAGTCAATGGAGGGAAGGAAACGAGAATTGGAGGGAACTCGAGGCGGATCGGGGCAAGAATTCCTCGTCCTCGATAGACAAAACGAACCGCCCGGGGGTCTAATCTATGAGCGAATGGGTGATCCATCAGCAAGCGACAGTTTCGGCGGCCGAGGCGGGCGCTATGATGACGCTATGCGGCAACTAGCGAGCATCTATGATGCCTACGCGGAAGGCCTATTCCGCTACGCGGTGATGATATTGGCTGACCCGGCTGCGGCTGAAGATGCCGTTCATCAGGCATTCTTGAAGCTGATGGCAAGAACTGGACGGCTGGACGAGATTAAGAAGGCGAATGCCTACCTGTACCGAGCGGTTCGGAACGAGTGCTACCGCCTCCTCAAGCGTCGGTCTCGGCGCGACCCGGCAGCAGCGACGGCGCTATTGGAAGCTAACTGTGCTGACAGGTCCGAAGATACCGAGGATCTACGCCAGGCGCTGGAACAGGCACTGGGTGCTCTGCCGGCGAAACAGCGCGAGGTCGTTCACATGAAGGTCTATGAGAAGATGACCTTTAAGCAGATAGCTGACAGGCTTGCAGTTTCGATCAACACGGCTGCCAGCCGATATCGATACGCTCTATCGCGGCTTCGCGAGTAGCTGGGACCGTATGGGGAGCTATAAGCATGAACGTGAATGGTAAGAAAGCGGATAATGAGGGGGCTGATCCAATCCAACACCTGCTGGAACGGTTCAATCCTGTCGGACCTCCGACGGAAT
>JABMQG010000213.1 GCA_013203365.1 Planctomycetota bacterium
ACCGTTGCGGGGGATGCATTGAACCGGCATTGCCGCCTCCGGCGTCATTCGGCCGGCAATCCATCCCAAGACATAGGCGTAAGTCCTTACCGATAAACGTAGTACGCACCTTGTAGGCGACGTTTGTTTTAGCGGGTGGCAAAGTATCGATCCTAACGATCCGGCCCCTGCCGGCGGGAGCTGGATCATTTTCGGCCTGGCTGGCCAGGCGGCAAAAAAACAAATGATTTAGAACTTGATTTTAGTGCCTAAACAAACCGAAACTTCATGTAACGTGACAGAGTGCTTTCGATGGTTGCCCGAAAAGGCAGGGCATACGGATTGAGGGTACTGAATATGGTTGAAAATGATGAGCTTCGAGATTGGCTGGACAACTCCAACCTGGCGGAATACATCCCTGTAGTCTACGCGCGAGACGACGAACAGGCCGAGCAGTACAAAGATATCCTTACCGATCACGATATCATCGCTATCATCGGAGTCGATGAGCACGGCGAGGGCATATCCAAGACCGACGGCATACCCGTTCTCGTTCCCAGGGACATGGCCAATGAAGCCGAGGAGGTCATCGAGAAATATGAGGAAATGGACGGTATCGTCGTAAACAGCGACGAATTCGAGGACAAAGACGAGAACGACGACGACGAAGATGTGTCGCTCGTTCCGCTCGATGCAGACGATCTGTTCTTGGAAGAAGAGGACGAGGACGATACCGATTGCGGCTTTGGCGAGGCAGAGGAAGACTGAGCCTGTCTGTTCAAAGGGCGATATGTTGCCTGTTTCATCGCATACGACTGCCGTCTCGGCTGGCTGGCCGCTTAATAACCAAGCAAACTAACTTCATTGCACCCATTTGGAGAGCCTTAATGGCCAAACAGAACTCGCCCGAACCAGATTGCAGCAGCCAGCCGCAGTGGGACGGCCCGGATCGTCGCAAGCAGGAAGAGTCGGGTAGGGAGAGACGCAACAATATGTTGGACAGGCGGTTGGGCCTCGACCGCCGTCGCGGCCCCGGCCGGCGAAGGAGCGACTCGCGACGCATGGCCGAAGAAGGCGAAATGACCGAGGACCAGTTCGAGTTCGTCCTGACCATCGAAAAGTATAAGCAGCTAAACAACCGACCATTTCCCTCTTGGACGGAGGTGCTGGACGTTATTCGTGCCTTGGGCTATCGGAAGGTTGCCGAACCCACGGCCTTGGAGTAGAATATACCTGTCAAAAACTGTTGAAAAATCCGATGGAGCTGACCGTGATGCTGGCATCTTGGCAACTTGAGTTATATTTGCAGATAGCCGTAGTGGCTGTCCCGGTCGCTGTCTATTTTCTCGTCCTTGGGCTGCTGAATAGCCAAAAACGCCCGCAGATGTTGTCTGGCCGGATGGATTTTTCTCTGCTGATCGCCTCGCTGGCGCCCTTGTTCGCCATACCGGCATTGGACTGGCTGGGAACAAATCTTCTGACGATATCTGCTTGCGTCGCCGCAGTCGCCGCGACGATGGCGGCTTTGTCACCTCGTTCATATCGCAGTTGGGTCGTCTATAACATCAGTATGAACAAAGCCTTGAGATGCGTGGGGCGGGCCCTCGACCTGGCCGGCTTCCGTTACAGCCGTCGAGAAGATCGGTTTTACCTTGAAGGCGGGCCGAACATACACCTCGCCTCTTTCCCCATACTGCGAAACGTCTCGGTCCACATAAGCCCCACCGACAAGTGCCGTCGAGCGGCACTAAGACGTTTCGAGGCGGAATTGGCCAGAACAATAGGGGCCGTCGAAGTGACCGCCAGCCCTATGGCGGTCAGCTTCGTGCTGGTCGCCACCGCCATGATTGTCGCACCGTTAATCCTGCTGGCCGATCACGTACCCGAGATGGTCAGGATCCTCACCGACCTGGTCAAATAGACCTCTCGCCTTTTCTTTGAAATTTGCTCTTGCCATTGGCGGCGATATCCGTAGTATATGTCGGCTTTCGTCTCCTGCGGAAGTTGTGTGTTGTGTCAAGACGAGGTAGGCCATGAAAGATAATACTCACCCTAAATACGAACAGTTGGAAGTCCGTTGTGCCTGCGGCAACAAGTTCACCACGCGCAGCACCATCAAACAGATCGCCGTCGACATTTGTGGTTCCTGCCATCCCTTCTACACGGGTAAGCAGAAATTCGTCGACTCGGCCGGTCGCGTGGAAAAGTTCCAGCGAAAATTCGGCGGAGATTACTTCGGCAAGGGTAACAAAGCCGAAAATAAGTAGCTGTTCAACAAGCGAAAAAGCCGACTGCATTGCCCTCCCGGCGGCAGTCGGCTTTTTTACGGCCGTGTTCCCCCACGGCGTTTTTGCTGACTGTCTTTACTCTTGTGAAACTGCACGCTCATCCGATGGCGCCGCGTCGTTGTGCCAGGCACCACGACCGGCATGATACGATGGCCGACCAACAACCAGACAAATTGATCGCCAAACTCCGCGAACTTGCCAACTCCTATGACGCGTTAACTGAACAGATGAACGACCCGGCCGTGACAGGCGACCGGACGAAACTGACGGCTATCGCCAAGGAGTCGGCCAAACTGGCCAAAATCGCCGGCGGTTATCGCAAGTACCAACGCCTGCTCGATCAGGCCGAGCAGTCGAAGTTAGTGTTGACAGAGGCCGGCATCGATCAAGAGTTGCGCGAGTTGGCCCACGCCGACTATGAAGAGTCTCTCGCCGCCGCCAAAGTCGTCCTCGAAGAGCTCAAGACCAAGCTCGTAATGACTGACGAAGATACGGTTGACAGCCTCATGCTGGAAATACGCGCCGGTACCGGCGGCGACGAGGCCGCACTGTTCGCACGCGACCTGCTGGAGATGTACACCCGATATGCCGACCGGCGAGGCTGGAAAATGGAAACCCTCTCGGTCAGCCCGACGGAACTGGGCGGATTAAGGGAAGTCATCGTCAACGTCAAAGGCGAGGGCGTCTGGCGAGCACTGGCGTACGAGGGAGGTGGGCACCGGGTCCAGCGGGTTCCCGAAACCGAGACGCAAGGTCGAATCCACACATCCGCTGCCACCGTCGCCGTCCTTCCCGAACGGCAGGACGTCGAGATCAACATCGACTGGAGCAAGGACGTCGAGGAGCAGACCATGCGTGCCAGCGGCCCCGGAGGCCAGAACGTCAACAAGGTCGAGTCTGCCATACGCCTGCGACACATCGAAACGGGCATCACCGTTTCGATGCGTGACGAAAAGAGCCAGCACAAAAACCGCAGCAAGGCCCGCCGAATACTAGCCGCCCGCGTGCAGGATCATTACCGCCAGCAAAGCCAGTCAAAAGAGGCGGCCGCGAGAAAACTAATGGTCGGCTCTGGAGACCGATCACAGAGAGTGCGGACCTACAACTTCCCCCAGAACCGCTGCACCGATCACCGCATCGGGTTCAGCGGAAACCTTCAACAGATCATGGCCGGTAACTTGGAAGAGCTTATAAACGAACTGACCGCCCACGATACCGCCGACCGCCTGGCGGCCTTGTAGTCCGAAAACGCCTTCGACGCATTGCCCCACCCTTCCGATCTATCACGTCCCAGCCGGCTGCGACTGAGCCTGGCGCTGGGCCTTGTTCTCTGTCTTGGGGTAGGCGATCCTGCCATGATATATGCCGCACAGGCTCTTGACGAGTGATTCCTCGATCTGGTGGACCTCCCTCAGGGTCAAATCGCACTCGTCCAGTTGCCCATCCATCAGTCGTGCCGTCACGATGGAGTGTGCCTGTATTTCGATACGCCCCGGGGACAGCTCTGGCATCGCGCGGACCGCTGATTCGACGGCGTCGGCCACCATCAAGATCGCCGCCTCTTTGCTGCGTGGCTTCGGACCTGGATAGCGAAACTCCACTTCCTCCGGGGCCCTGTCGCTGCCGTTGGTCTTGCTCTGCTCCGTCGCGGCGTGGTAAAAAAACTGAACCAGCGTAGTGCCGTGATGAGAGGCTATGAACTCGTGCAGACTGGACGGCAAGCCGTATTCCTTCGCCATCTCTATCCCGTCCTTGACGTGGCCGGTGATAATCAACAGGCTCATCGCCGGGCTGAGCTTGCTGTGTTTGCTCGGGCTGTCGAACTGGTTTTCGATGAAGCACTCCGGCTTGTTGATCTTACCTATGTCGTGATAGTACGATCCCACCCGCGCCAGCAGCCCGCGGGCGCCAATGGCCTCGGCCGCGGCCTCTGTAATTGTGCCCAACAGCAGCGAATGGTTATAGGTGCCCGGCGCCTCCATGGCCAGCCGCTTCAGGAGCTTCTTGTTGGCGTCGCACCATTCCAGCAGGGTCATTGAAGTGGCGATACGAAAGATCCGTTCGATAAAAGGCAATATGCCTTGAATAACCAATCCGACCGCCAGAACCGCCCCACCGGCGTAGCCGCTGTCCAGCACCAGTCGCAAGTCAATCGACCGGCCGAGCGCCAATTGCGTCCAGGCCGTCGCCAGAAACGCGGCCCCAGCCGACAATGAACCCACCTCTACCAGCTTGTTACGCGAACGGATGTCTTTAAGCAGCAGTACGCTGACCGCCACAGCCGTCAGCAGCACCAGGCAGAACCCAACGTCCTGCCCAAGCTGAACCGTCAGTAAAATCGACAGCAAGGCCCCTATCGCCAGTGCGAACCGCTGGTCGTACGCAATCGTTATGATGATCGCCCCCATCACCGCCGCACCCGCAGCCACGTAAGGGCTCAGTTGAGCCACCGTCGTCAGGGCCTTCGTGACCCCTAGCATCAGCAGTAGCACGCCTGAAAACGCCAAACCCCGAGCGTGGTTGCGGACGATGGGCCTCTGATACCGCGCGACGTAGCCGCACAGGGCCAGAACGACCAGCAGCCCAGTGGCCAACCTTCCGACGGCGACGCGAAACTCATAGCTGGGGTCGACTTGCTTCAGGTAGGAGACGTATTCATCGTGCTCGGCCCGCAGCATGACCAGATCGACATCCGTGATCTTGCCGCCCTTGAAGATCACCTTCTCGGGAAGGTAATGATCCTTCTGCTCCGGCACGGCGTCGATGGCGGCCCGCATAGCCTGGTCGGTCAGGTCGTCGGCCAACCTGTAAGTGGGCCGGCCGGAAATGATCAACCTCGAAAGATAACCCTGCACGGCGTCCTGCACGGACAGGTCCAACGACGCCACCACCCGCTGAAGATGCTGGGGCTTGGCTGTCGAGGTGATGGCCCCGGCCCACTTGTCTTCCCTGACCCTGCCGGCGGGGGTCTCCAAGATAATTTCCGTCGCCCTGTGGCCACGCTCACGGGCAAAATCCTCCGGCCGGAGGATCACCGTTTTCCCCAGGGCGGTCACCACCAAGCCGACGGCGTTTCGCCAAACATCGCTATCGGGCTTGTCGGCAAACTTGGCAAATGGCGCCATACCCTCGATCGTCTTGAAAGCGAACGCCGCCACAAGTTTCTGATCGAGCTTGCCGAGATCTTCGACGTCCTTAACCTTCGCCGGCAAGGTTAGCAGCTCCGCCTCCACCTCCGCCAGCAGTACCTTGTTGTACTTATATAGCTGCGGCGTCTGCTGTCTAGCCAGCTCCCGGAGACGCTTCGTCTCCTGCTCGTTAGGTGCGTAGAAACCGACACGGGCATACTGCTTAGGCGCATTTTTTCCGAGTCGGAAATGGAACGTCTCGGCTGGGAATATAAGCAGTGCAGACGTCGCCGCAAGAAACGCCAGCGCAATCACCGTGCTGCCAACCCCCCCAGCGGCCGCAAAGCTGCGCCAGATAGCACCCTGCTGCGTCGGGATGTTCTTGCGAACCTCAAGCCGACGCTGCTTGACTTTCTTCTTAAATAGCCACATAGCTTGGAAACTATATTATCGTCGTAGCCGACCTGTCAGCCAAGTAACTTCGGCTGACTTTTTCTGGCGGCATAACCGCTTTCCGAAACAGCCGTTCTGGCCGCCGTTCTCGCCGCCGTTCTCGCCGATCGCCGGCACCCTGGGCTTCAAACCGCTGCCGGGCATGTATTGGCCGCTGCTGGTGCTGCCGCTGCTGTGCTACACGCTCCTGACACAGGTAGTGAAGGTCTGGCTGCTGCGGAGGAAGTGGTTTTGACGGCAGCGGCTGTAGGGCGCAAGGCATTGGCGGTAGAGCGGCCGGCCAGGGGGCGCTGACGCTGTTCGGGAAGAAGCCCGAGCACCACCGGCTCTTTGACGAGCATGTCGCCGACGAGGAAATCTACGTCGTCACCGAAGGCCACGGTCGGACGGTCCACGAATGTCGGCCGAAGCCGCCCAAGCCCTACAACCACAGGATGGACTGCCTGGTCAGATGCGCTGGCGCAAGTGCCGCCACTATGGCAAGCGGTTGACGACATGGGAAAGAGCAGGAGGTTGTGGGCCGCTCGTTGAAAAGCTAGGGTGTTTACCGTCGATGCGGTACTTTCCTGTACTTTCGCAACTTTGTGATTGACATTTCCGCAAACATGAGTATTATTCTATCTTCGGGAGCGGTGGAGACTGTTTCAAGTCGAGAGGCAATGGGTGGCCCCGCGCCCTTGCATCAGTCTGTGGCCCGCACGGGCGAGTTTCTGGTCCTACAGCTTTGTGTTCCGTGGCAAGTCTCGAAGAGGCATCAGGTGTGGGATTCTCGGACTTAGAAAGGAAGGACACGATCATGAACTCGAGGATATTGGCAATAGTGATGCTGGCTGCAGTATCGGCCCAGGCAGCCCCGACGGTCACGTACACATTGGTGCTTGATTCAGAAGGCCCGGGCACATTCCAGATAACGGCCGATGTTTCGCAAGGCGACAACGCCGGCTTGGCCGCATATGGAATGGATGTGGTCGGCTTTAGCACCATGACTAACTTGGGACCGATGGTGGATGGTTTGGCAGGCCCCACTTACACCCCTTGGAAAAATGGTTTCTCAATGGCAATGATACGCAGCGCCGCCAACTTTAGCCCTTTGGGCGGGTCGCAGGACACCATCACCGAAGGTGCCGTAATGGTCTACGGTTTTGGACAGACCGCCGGGGACCTCACCCCTCCGGGTGGCTGGTCGCCAGGCCCGGCTTATACCGAGGTGCAGCCGATCTACGGTGCATCGTTGGTTCTGGCCAGCGGTACGTACCCCATCGGCGCCGCCCCCTCTTGGGGGCAGTCGGCTGTGGGTAACGTGTTTGCCCAAGTAGGCTCCAAGCATCTTTTAGGTCATGACCATGGCGTTCTGGTGGAACGGCTGATCTTCCCAGAGCAGGACCCCATTCCAGACCCCATTCCTGACCCCGACCCGGACCCCATTCCAGTCCCCATACCGGGCGCCACACCGACGGTAACGTACACATTACTGCTTGATTCAGGAGGCCCGGGCACATTCCATATAACGGCCGCTGTTTCGCAAGGCGACAACGCCGGCCTGGCCGCGTATGAGCTGGGTGTGGTCGGCTTTAGCACCATGTCTAACTTGGGACCGATGGCGGACGGTTTTTCGGGCCCCTCGTACATCCCTTGGAAGAGGGGCTTCACTAAGCTCCGCAGCGCCGCCAACGCTAGCCCGTTGGCCGGGACGCAGGACACCATCACCGAAGGTGCCGAAATGGTCTACAGGTTAGGACAGACCGCCGGTGACATCACCCCTCCGGGTGGCTGGTCGCCAAGCCCGCCTCATACAGAGGTGCAGCCGATCTACGGCGCCCCGTTGGTGCTGGCCAGTGGTACGTACCCCCTCGGCGACCCCCCAGCTTTTAGCCAGGCTGAGACTGCCGTGTTTGACCAAGTAGGCTCTAAGGATATCTTAGGTGTAGCCCATGTGATCATCATGGACATAATTCCCGAACCCGCCACGCTTTCCCTGCTGACCCTGTGCGGGCTGGCGTTGATTCAGCGCAGGCGGAAGTAACCAGGACTCAAGCTATAATGCAAACTGACAAACGCGGGCGTCACGTTGCCAAGCGTTTCATGGTATCTGCGGCTGTCGTACCAGGTGATGAAGCGGCCGATCTCACCTTACCGGCTCCATCAGTTCGACGACGAACTCACCGACAATCTCTGCTAGCTGGTCAGGGGTGGAGTTCTTGTGGTCGCAGATGCCGTGGACGATCGCCGAGCCCACGAT
>JABMQG010000214.1 GCA_013203365.1 Planctomycetota bacterium
CGCTGTCCGTTGTCTCGGCGCGTAGCAACACACCCCTGACATCGTATTGCCGTACGATGGGATTCATGAAATTACGACCGGTTCTCCTTCGGTGATCTCGACGAGTTTGTCCTGCTTTTCCAGTGTCGGGGCGACGTACTCTTTCTTTTCCATTTTTTCACTCCACAATTGTCATCAACGGATCTCAGCCGCGGAGGCTTCCGCGGCGACTTCAGCTAAGCGATTCGGCAAATGCCCCGCCGCCGTGGCGAAGAACGACGGTGGCCGACTCAATCGGCGGATCGGACATCGCGGCGCCGTTCAGCGTAACCCAGCAATGCCCGTGCATGCGTTCAGCATTCTGCCTCGGCGCAAAGACGCCGAAGCACAACTCGGCCGGCAGGCCAGCGAGCCGAAGAAAATGAAACAGCAGCAGGCCCTTCCGTAGGCATGCCCGGCGCCGCATATTCCGCGGACGGCGGAGGCATCGTTCGACTGCGGAGCGGATTTGCTCGGCCGACAAGCCGGCGTACGGCCGACGCCACAGGGGAGGCGTCAGTTGCGCCAGGAGGCGATTGAACGGCACGAGCCTCACCAGCAGCGGCATGAATGTCGCTGCCAGTTTTATGTGCGCGGTCAGGATGATCTTATTGATTTGCAATCCGGCCCTCCGCGACTGCGATCAGTTTTTCTTCAATCAGCCGAGCCGCGATGGTCGCCAGGTCCGCCATTAGCTTCCCGCGGGCGACGGCGTATTCGTCGGCCAGCATGTCTACGATCTCGCCGAAGCTCCTCTTGCCGTCGATGGCCTGGAGAAATGCGCGTGTCGTTTCGTTGCACGTGTATAGCTGCCCGGACGCCAGCGAAACGACAACGGCCTGGCCGTCGGCCCCCAGGGGCTGAAACGTCATGTCTTCAGCAAGTCGCAATCGTTTTTGTTCGGCGAGCATAAAAACCGGCCTCCATAAAAAAGGCTCACCTAAGTATGCGGCCAAATCGTAGCCAATGCAAGAGACAAGCGTATTCCAGTCCGCTTAGGAGAACAGGTCCTTAAGGGCGGATTTCCCAGATGAAAACTACACTTTGTGTATAATGCGGCATCGTTTGAGCACGTGAACGAAGGGTTTTCTCGATGCCAGGGACAGCGGAAGAACGCGGAGGTAGGGACGGTCTGCCTGGATCGGCAACGATCGCATGTATGCAGGCCGTTTCGGGCAACATTATGGCCCGGCAACGGCCCGATGCCCCCTTGTCGGAGTCAGAGGAGTGCTTGCTGATCTCAGGGATCGCGATAGGATCGTCGGAAAGGCCCACGACGTTCGTGGGCTGGAGTTCATAGGGAAATCCGGTTTACAGGCTCGAGAGGAACGCCCATGGCCCGGCCGCTCAACATTCTCTGGATTTACGTCTCCGAAGGCGATCTTGCCGTGGAGCGGCAGCAGTGCATCGACGAGGGTAAGGACATCTCGCCGCTGGTTGACGAGTTCGACCGCCTGGCCGCGCTGGATCTTATGGACCGGGCCAATCAGCCGGCGGCTGCGGCGCTGCTGGCGCGGACGGCGGCGTTGCCGGTTCGTCCCGACTTTCCTTATGACGAGCCAAGCGACCTTGCGGGCATCCGGGCCGCCTGCCCGGGCGACGGGCCGGACCTGCCGCCCATTAACTCCGCCGCTCTGGCCGACAGCATCCACGGCGCCTGGCTGGGGCGCATCTGCGGGTGCCTGCTGGGAAAGCCTGTCGAAGGCTGGCGACGCGAGCGGATGTGGACGTACCTCAAAGACACCGGCCGCTGGCCGCTGACGGACTACTTCAGCCTCAGCGTGCCCGACGAGGTTCGCCAGCGGGCCCAAATGGATGCCAACCGCCCGTTCATCGAGAACGTCTCCTTCATGCCCATTGACGACGACACCAACTACACCGTCGTGGGACTCAAGCTCATGCAGCAGCACGGGCGCAACTTCACGCCGGCCGACGTGGCCAGCTTCTGGATGGGCAGCCTGCCGATCCTGGCCACCTGCACGGCCGAGCGCGCTGCCTACCGCAATTTCGCGATGAACATCGCCCCGCCGGACTCGGCCACGCACTGCAACGTCTATCGCGAGTGGATCGGCGCACAGATACGCGCGGACGCCTTCGGCTACGCCTGTCCCGGGGACCCCCAGGCCGCGTCAGAGCTGGCCTGGCGCGACGCGTGCATCAGCCACGTCAAGAACGGCATCTACGGCGAGATGTGGGCGGCCGCGATGGTCGCCGCGGCGCTGGTCTGCGACGACGTGCCCACGATCATCCGGGCGGGCTTGGCCCGGGTGCCGGCCCGCTGCCGACTGGCCGAGGACGTGCAGCGCATGCTGAACTGGCACGCCGAAGGCGTCGGCTACGACAATGCCGTCGAACGCATCCACAAGCGCTGGGACGAGAACACCGACTACGGCTGGTGCCACACTATCTCCAACGCGATGGCCGTCGCGGCCGGGCTGCTCTACGGCGAGGGCGACTACGAAAAGAGCATCTGTCGAGCGGTGCAGGCGTGCTTCGACACCGATTGCAACAGCGCGACCGTGGGCTCGATCGTCGGGGCGATGCTGGGCGCCGAGGCCCTGCCGGCGAAGTGGACGGGCGTGGTCAACAACACGCTGGAGACGTCCATCACGGGGTTCAACCGGGTGAAGATCTCGGATATGGCGCAGCAGACCCTTGCGCTGATAAATGGTAATTGAGGGCGTCACAGACGAACAGGATTCCGAACACGCCCATTGCCAATGCGCAGATGATAATGACGACTCGCCGGCCGTGTGGTCCCAAAAGCGTGGCGCCTTTGTTGCTTGCAAGGGAGAGCATCTCGAGCCAGGCCAGATCGCACAGCCAATGGATAACGGCGAACAGACCGAACGCCAGCGTGCCCAAGTTGATCGCCTTGGTCGCCAGGGCCAGGCCCACCGTGGCCCACCACAGGAGGAAGTACGGGTTTCCGCCGCTAAGTACCACGCCGGCCCAAACAGGGTTGGCCAGGTTGACGTGACGTGGTTGGTTCGGCTGTCGCCGCAGGCCGATGAGCATCATTACCGCCATCAGCAGCAAGGCCGCCCCACCGGCGATACCCACGGCGATACGGAACGCCTGCGTCGTCAGCACGGTCCCCACGCCGACCATAATGAGGATCATCAGTGGGAATTCCACGATCCCATGGCCGACGGCGACGAGTGCCCCGGCATGTCGGCTGCGGGCCCCGGCCGCCAGCGTAATAGCCGTCACCGGCCCTGGTGCCATTACACCCGAAAGCGATATTACGGCCGCCTGCATGAGGAATGTAACCGTGCCAAAGTCCATCCGTCATAGAAGAACGTAGGAAGAAGCCTTTTGCAAGGATGGAGGTCCGGCTTGTCAGGGCACTCCGCCCGAAGCACTTGACATGGTTGCTAGCCGAGGGGAAAATATCATGTCAATCAGATCCCGATCTCCGGACGAGGGGAATGTTGGGTAGAATAACAAGTTAGAGGGCAAAGTGAAAACGGTAAAACGCCAACATACGCGGTTCGGCGAGATTGCCGTCGTTCAGTCGGTCTTGTTGCTGATCTTCTCCCTGATCCTCGACGGCGGAGTCCTCCTGACCGCCTACACGATTCCGCTCGCGGCGTATTGGGGCTCCGTCATTGTTTTGAGCGTTCGTGTTCGAGGGCACTACGGAGCGCGTGAAATCGCCTACATCAATCAAGCATGGCTCCTGATTGTCCCTGTCGGAATGGTCGCAGTCTTGTTAATCTATCGCTGGATGCAACCCCTTTAACCACCCGCGGCAGTTGGCCTGTCGTCGGTTTTGAGGGACAATGAAAGCACCAGAACAAGCCCATCGCTCTCGACGGCAACAACCACCTGCAGGAGCAGGCAACTGAGCGCTGAGCCGTTAGGGCTCAAGAACGGATGAAGCAATGCGTCATATATAAGGCGGACGCCTCTGCGGCAGCAGAGGTTCTGAAGATTCTTCGGCGCAGTGGGATATCTGCTGTCCAGGTCGACAATGCCAACCCCATTGTCCTTTGGGCGTCTAAGGGTACCTATCACGTGCGAATCGCCGTACCGGAGGATCAGGCGCCTCAGGCTCGATCTGTCCTTGCAGACTGGGAACGGAGCTGCGCTCCACGAGCGGATCGATTGGCCAAGTCGTTTGGGAGACAGGCCGTAATCGCCCTGGTGATCGCTGTCGTCATTTCGACAGCGCACAGGCTATTGGTTGACCGCACACTTGACCAGATCGACTGGGGAGGTATCGCACTGGAATTACTGTTCCTGTGGTTCGTCACTCTTGCTGTTTTGGCCAACCTTGGACGTCTAACTCGGAAACAACGGTAGCAAGGGTCCTAACCAGTCGCTCCAGCGGACGCGTGAAAACCCTCGTCCCGTGGCGCGTTCGCGGCGCCATCGGCCGCACATGAGGCTCATGTAAGGGCCATTGTGGCCTTTGGGAAAAAGCAGATGGCACCGGTGGCACCAAAGCGGATATGCCCAGCGCCTTGCAAAACACCGGAGCACGGGCTATGTTCCTGCAAGCGAAGGTTTTGGCCTCAAAAAGGCAGCCACTCGTGAGCCATGTCTCCGTGGTAAGCCGCTGCTTATTTTCTATTGCTTGGGCGTGACTGATGGACAAATCATTACCATACGCGAAGCCTAAAATACTTCTGCTCGACATGCCTGAGGCGTGCGGAAACGCTTTGCGAACCGCCGGGTATAATGGTCGCGAAGGCTCATTCGGCAAGTCCTACAAGGTCGATCCGTCGGATTCATTCCACCACGTATCGCAGAAGACATGCACCTTTCCGAATATTGAGGAGCAGGAGATCGTCGTCGCGAATATTGCCTACCCCGGTCCAACGGATACCCAGCCGAATGACTTTCCCGGGGAGGGCGTCAGCGCAATTTGCCAACTTGGCACATGGGGAGTGATTAATCCGCGGGCATGGGCGATGGAAATGACTCAAAAATATTTTAACCGCATTTTCATGAGTGGCGGTATCTTCATCGTCTTTCTCGGGGACAAGTACATTGATAAGTATTACCGAGTGGTCTTTCGCAAGTATTGTGACGCGATGATGCACGAAGAGTTCCAGTGCAGCAACTGGTCCTTTCTGTACGACTTGGATTTGTTCTGTGTGCAGGATGCGCACGGAGAGGAAATGTTTTTCGACAAACGAACCAAAGGCTTATGCGATCTCCTGACTCGTGGGGCGTCCAATGCTTCATACTCGTCCACAATTGACCCGCCGTACCAATATCGCGACAACTGGATTTCGCTGGCCAAGAACAAGTACGATCAGTGTATTGCGGGGCTCCTCAGTCTTGAGGAGCCGAAGCGGCGACTGCTTCTCCTCCCTCAAATGCCGAATATCGACCAAGTGCTCGTGGAACTGATGGAGAACTGGTGCTCTCAATGGAATCCGGCGTTCTTCCCCCATCTGGAGGGTGCGAGGTGGGTTCACCGTGAGGAGTACGAGATCCCGCAGCTTATCAGGCTGAGAAAGGACATAGATGCCGTCCACCAAACAGCAGGCAAGCAGGTGGCTGTATTGGAGGGGCAGATCGACAAGGTTCGCCGTGAGAATGCCGACTGGTATATGCTATTGAATGGGACGGGTGACGATCTTGTGAAAGCGGTCATTCGTACCCTCAAGAAACTCGGTTTTACGAAGGTGATCGACGTTGATGAACAGGCACGCAAAGAGAACTCTGATACGAGCCTGCGGGAAGATATTCAGATTCATGACAGTAGCCCTATTCTTGTCGTTGACGTGAAGGGCGTTAACGGTCATCCTGACGATGAAGAGTCGCGGCAGGCTGAGAAACATGCGACAATGCGCAGCAGGGAGTGGGATCGGACCGATGTCCAGCCATTAACGATCATCAATCATCAGCGGCATCTGCCACCTTATGATCGGGATGCAACGGCCTATCGGCCCGAGATCATCGACAATGCGGTCGATACCCAACTTGGGCTAATGACGACCTGGGATCTTTTCAGAATCCTTCGAAATAAGGAGGCATTGGCATGGCCGCCAGGCGTCGTTTTGCCGATCTTCTACAGGATAGGACGAATTGAACCTATTCCTGACCATTACACTGAAGTGGGAAGGGTAGAAAAAGTGTGGCAACAGGCCTTTCGGTTGATCCCAACCCATCCGATAAGAAGAGGGATCAAACTGGCGGTGGAGGTCGGGGACTGTTTCGATGAGATTGTGGCCGACTCTCTGCAAATTGACAGCCAACCGGTCGACGAGATTCCAACTGGCTTAAACGGTGGAATTGGCTGCGACCGTGCCGGCGAGTTGTTTCGTGAAGGTATGCGAGTGTTCGCAATCGGGGCGGCTCAATAGCATGGAGAACTTGGCCAACAATCACCATAGCTGCATACATCTCATCTGCTGCCGTCATCCCCACCGGCAGGCGCTTGTGCAGCTTGCTGAGGCTGATACC
>JABMQG010000215.1 GCA_013203365.1 Planctomycetota bacterium
GACCACGGCAAGACCAGCCTGTTGGACGGAATTCGTTCTACTCGGGTTGTCGCTGGTGAAAGCGGGGGTATCACGCAGCACATTGGCTCGTACCGTTATGAAAAGGGCGGCCGGGTTGTCACGTTTCTTGACACGCCAGGCCACGAAGCCTTCACGCGTATGCGGGCACGTGGTGCAAACATGACCGACGTTGTCGTGCTTGTGGTAGCTGCCGACGACGGCGTGATGCCCCAGACCATGGAGGCGATCAGCCACGCCAAGGCCGCCGGCGTGCCGATTATCGTTGCGTTGAATAAGATCGACCTGCCCAACGCCAACGTTAACCGCGTCATGGGCCAATTGGCCGAGAACGGCCTGCAACCCAGGCAGTGGGGGGGTCAGACGGAAGTAATCCAGACCAGCGCCACAAACGGCGATGGTATCGAAGAGCTTGTGGAGTTGCTGAGTCTGGAGGCGGAACTCTTGGAATTGACCGCCGCCGACTCGGCCCCGGCACGCGGCGTGGTGATCGAGGCGGAAATGGATCCCGGCCTGGGCGTGGTTGCTCGCTTGCTCGTGCAGGATGGTACGCTGAAAGTCGGCGATGTACTTCTGGCCGGCTCTGGCTGCGGGCGTGTCCGGCAGATACTTGACGACAGCGGGAAACCAATTCCCCAAGCAGGCCCTGCGACGCCGGTGGAGGTCTCCGGCCTGGACGCGGTTCCCACGGCCGGCGACAAGTTCTACGTGGTCGGCGATATTGTCGAGGCAAAGAACATCGCCGAGGAAATCCGCGCCGAGCAGCGAGAGGTGAATCTCGCTACGAAGAAGCAGGTCACGCTTGACAACCTCTTCGAACAGATTTCTGCCGGCGAAGTGACGGAGCTGCCATTGATCGTCAAGGCCGATGTCCAAGGCTCGGTGGAAGTGCTCATCGATAGCCTGAACAAACTGTCGACCGACGAGGTGCGAGTGAAGATCATTCACTCCGCCGTGGGCGGGATATCAAGCAGTGACGTGCTGTTGGCCGAGGCGTCCGGAGCGATCATTGTCGGATTCCACGTGGTACCCGGCGTTTCCGCACGAGAACAGGCCGAGAACCTGGGCGTGGATATCCGTCTGTACCGCGTGATTTATGAACTCATCGACGAAGTTAGGCAGGCCATGCAAGGCCTGTTGATGCCGCGAGTCAGCGAAGAGGTCCTTGGACACGCCGAAGTCCGTGAGGTGTTCAAGGTTTCGCGTGTGGGCACCGTCGCCGGCTGCTTGGTCACGGATGGCGCGATCAGCCGCAATTCCAAAATCCGAGTCACGCGCGATGGCATAGTAATCGTGGATGAAAGGACCCTGGCGGGCCTCAGACGGATCAAAGACGACGTCCGCGAAGTTCGGAACGGCTTGGAATGCGGTATTAGGATCGAAGGCTACGACGATGTGAAGGTCGGGGACGTGTTGGAAGCCTATCGCGCGGTGGAGACGGCCAGGATACTGTAGGCCCGGCGTCGAGGCTGCCTGGCCGGCATGGACGAATTGTGGATATGGTCACATGGCGGCAGTCGTTGGAGTGCTACATCTGGAACTGATGATAGGCGACGCTACGAGCCTGAAGGACAAGCGCCGGGTCGTCAAGAGCTTCAAAGACCGCCTCCGTAGTCGGCACAATGTCTCCGTGGCAGAGGTGGACTTCCTTGACAGCCATCGCCATGCAGGCTTGGCGGTGGCTATGGTCGGCAACGACGCTCGCTACGTCAAGGGGGCCCTGCAGCAGGTGGCCAACGCCGCCGGCGCCCACCGCGGCATGTACGTGATATCCAGCGAAATCGAACTGTGGTGACTGGCTATGAGTCGTAGAACGGAACGGATCGGTCGGCTGATTCAGCAGACGGTCGGCGAGATCATCCTGGAGCGAATCAGTGATCCACGGATCGATCCGGCCAGGGTATCCGTGACCCGCGTTGAGGTGGTCGAAGACCTCAACCGTGCGAAGGTATACTGTTCTGTGCTCGGTTCGCAATCGCAGCAGCGCACGGCCATGCGGGCCTTGCAGCATGCGGCCGGGCATATTCAGGAACTGATGATGAGACAGATTCGTCTGCGGTTCACGCCCATTCTAGAGTTTGTTGCAGACGAGCGGTTCAAGAAGTCTCTGGCCACGCTGGCCGCAATACAACAGGCTATGGAAGAACTACGCCAGCAGGAACAAGCCGAATGAAGAACGCCTCCGTCTACACCACGAAACTCAAAAAGTTGTTGTCCGGTTTGGTGAAGCGATTTTCGCCGACCCCGTCGCCTGAGTCGTTAGAGCCGATGAGCGTGATGATGCTTGGCATACTTCGCAATAATGCCGGCCTCACTGAGGCGATGAGCTGCCTGGAGTTGATAGATCAGGAGTTCGTCGACTTTAACGAATTGCGCGTCGCCCCTCCGAAAGACATCGTCGACATGCTTGAAGGGGTAATAGCCAACCCTCGCGATAAGGCCCAACGTCTTACCTTGGTGCTGCATCAGCTGTACGACCACCACAACACCCTGGACCTTCAACACATGGCCGAGATGGGTCAACGCGAGCGCCACAGCCACTTGCGTGATGACTTGGGGCTGGACGGCTTTGCTGTTGCGTACATGATGCTTTACCTATTCGACTCGCCGTCCATACCAGTGGACGAGCGGATGGTGGCGAAACTCAAGTGTGATGAACTGATCGCCCCCGACGCCAGCATCGACGACGTGCAAAAACTGTTGAATAGGATCGTTCCGGCCAAGGACAGGGCCAGGGTTTTTGAATGTCTTTCGCTTTACGCTACCGAGCCGATGGAGCCCAAACCCAAGGCTTTGGCGGCCGACGGGGCGGGTGCGAAGGGCCGCACTGCTGCCAGGGCCGCCGCGGGCGTCGCCGGCGCGAAGAAGAAGAAAAAGAAAAAGGCCCAGCCAGGCAAGGCACGGGCGAAGAAGGCCAA
>JABMQG010000216.1 GCA_013203365.1 Planctomycetota bacterium
GATTACGCCGGCTTTGGCTCTGATGGCGAAACTCTGAGCGGACTCGAGCATCGCCCTCGACTGTTCGTCCGGATGTCCCGAGAAGAGACCAGTAGGGCTCTGCTGCACCTTCCCCCGCGCCAGCAAATCCCACTGGTAGGCGTCATAACAGAGCTTTGAGATCCCAAGCCATGGTTCTGAGTCCTTCGAGTATGCTTCGGCCGCCCGGACGTAGACGGCAAGCGCCTTAATCTTTCTGTTACCTATGTTGTTGTATGCCTGCGCGAGTATGACTAGGTTCCAGATGCTGGGGTTCGATTGAGCTTGCTCCTCAGCCATCTTGATCAACGGATCATCGTCACGAGTTCGCAGAGGAGGTCTCTCATCGTGCTCCTGAAGTAACGACAGAACCTTAGAGGGGATACCAATTTCAGAAGCTTTTCTTAGGCTATCCTCCCAAGATCCCCAAGATGGAGGGAGGCTAGCACTTCCCCGCGAATCACCGGTACTAGTATGGGGGTCCCATCGCGAAATGGTATACAGACTTATGGCGAAAAGAACAACGAAAACAAGAATGCCTATATTCCGGGCCGTGTGCCTACGCTTCGGACGGTAGAACGAGTTCCTTGTGTGGCTTGCGGCCGCCTGCCGTTGAACTGAACCGGGCCTTGTAGATGTGGGGGGCGAGAGCGGCTGCTGCCCTGGCTTCGATATGTGGGGGAGCTCGTGCTCTCGAGTCCGCTGCAGGGGGATGAATAGTTGCGTCACTATTGGCTGGAGGATTCGGCCGGGTTCGGTGTCGGCGGATTCCCCCAGTAGCTGATCGATTCTTCTCGTCAGTCCTTCCATGATGTCGCTGGGAACCATGCTGCTGAACTGGGGCGGCAGCACCATCGGCTCAGCATCGCGAGCAATTGCCATCTCGAGCTTCGCCATGAGGAGCACTTGCTTCGTAACCCCGTCCGGGCGGTACTTGGGAACCGGAAGGCGATTCGGCATTCCAAGTTCCATGGCGGTTGATTCGATAGTTGCCTGCTGGTCAGAAGTCGCCCGTTCTTTGCGTATCCAACTAAGAAGCATCAGCGCTTTGACGCACTCAAGTTGGTCAAAGCCCTGCTTGGTAATCATATGGGAATAAACGGCTGGGCGACCTGGTCCGAGCAGTTCGCGCATCTCCAAGTGGAGGCCACCGTGGTGCAGATCTTCGTTGGGTATGGCTTCGAGGCTTACCAATTCAACATCACATAGCCCCCGGTCGACCATGTCGAAGAAAGCCAACTGGTAGTACGCTCGCGAGAGGCAGTAATGAGGCGCGTCGGAACGTGGGGCTCTCCCCGCTGCTTCCGTTAGTATGCTGAACGCCGTACGCAAGTCACCGGCTTGTTGGTGCAGGATACCTGCACCAACAAGCGGCCAGATGTCGTCCGATTGCCTAACTGCCCTGCCCAAAGAGGTGTATCGAGCGGGAAGATCACCCAAGCTCCCACCAGGCGTCCTCTGGTTGTCGTAGCGTTGAAGGATCTGAATCATTTCTACCTCTCGGTGTCCCTCGGAACTCGTTCAGACCAGGCGCTGTTAGTCGCCGAGTCGATAACGACGATCAGAGCTTCTCCGGCTGCTACTGGTTTCTGCGCTGCCCCGCGACAGTATCATCATTGAGTTCCGTTCGCCCAGCCTTTGCGATCTGTGAGGGGTGGCTGGGAGTACAGATCCCCCCCTGCCGTTCCTGGCAACGGGCGGAAACATTATCACTCTATCACTGGTAGCAAGAGGGTCAAGCAGATTGTCGCAAGCGTCCACACCAGCCACACCAGTGTGTGACATTTCTTTCTGTCGCCCGACCTCGCGTTATGTTATAGCCTTGTGTTGTAAGGGCTTATGAATACAAGGAGAAATGGCATGGACGCCGCAAAGATTACACCCGATGAGTTGAAGGCGAAATTACAGACTTCCCTGCCGCTCCTCTACCACTGCCCAATTCTTTGCCGGTTTAGTCATGGATGGAGTTTTTGGGAAGCACAGGAGTGCGCGTTATCCCCCCCCCTCCTGAAAAAAAGAACGCCGCTGAGGAAATCGGGAAGTTTGGGTTAAAAAAATCCGTTGACGCAGCCGGCAGCCGACGTTAGTTTACCCGCCTGAGAGCATGTTGGGTTTGTCGGTTCGGGACACGTAATTGCTACCCGGTATGGGTAGGGGCTGCACTTAGACGAGGGCTTCGATCATGCGTAGGGTTACGGTCTGTCTGATGCTTGGCTTGGGGTTTCTAGGCACCGGGTGTACGGGCAAGACCATGCGCGTCCCGGTGGGCGAGGAGATGGTGAAGGATCCGACCTCGATGACGGTGCAGGACTTCGAGACCATCACACAGAAGATGGTGCGGTCCATGATCGACCTGCCCCAGATCCAGAATGCTGCCGAGCCGCCGACGGTCGCCTTCCTGTCGGTGGAAAACCGCTCCAATGACTTCATCGACAAGCAGGCGTTCCTGGAGAAGATGCGCACGCTCCTTATCAAGCACTCCGGCGGCCGGCTTACGTTCCTGGACCGCCATCACCTGGAAGCCCTTAAGAAGGAGCAGCAGGCCAAAGAAAGCGGCGAACTGACTTCCTCAGCCAACACCCAATTTTTTGGGGCCGACTTCTTCCTCACCGGCGTGATCAGCTCCATCAACCGCGCCGGCGGCAGCGAAAAGACAGTCTTTCGTCGCTATGCCTTCCGGCTGACCGACGCCCACACCAGCGCCATCATCTGGGAAGACGAGTACGAAACCCAGGTCTACCATGAACGTGGCATGATGTACCGGTAACGCAGCAGTCAATAAGGGATGGCCTCGTGAATGTAAATCGAAGGATGTGGCGACTGGCGTGTGCGGTTTCGGTTGGAACGATGGCGCTTGCCCTGCTGGCAGGCTGCCAGCAGTATCACCCTGATTTGCCCCGGATGTTCCTTTCGGCGCCGTTCGACCCGGCCACCGATGGTGCCTATGATGTGGCCGCCTCGTCCAAGTACGCCACGTATGAGAAGGAACTGACCGCGTTCTGCAGCGACCTGCCGGCCATGAACCACCAGAACTACGCCATGCTGGCGGCCAACCGCGCCATGATCGAGCAGTCGCTCGGTCACACGCGGCAGGCCAGTCAGGCGGCCCTGGACTCCCAAGCCGTCATGAACGGTCAGATAAAGGGCGAGAAAGGTAGGGCCACCGCGGCGGCTTTGGCGGATGAATCGGCCAAGGTCTTCAAGGGCGAGTGCTACGAGAACGCCATGTTGAACTGCTGCGTCGGCCTGTACAGCCTGCAACTGGGCGATGCCGAGA
>JABMQG010000217.1 GCA_013203365.1 Planctomycetota bacterium
AGCAGTATCAGCGTGGCTGGTTCGGGCGTCAGGTGTGTCTCGCTGTCGAACTCGCCTGCTGCCGGCGATCCGACACCGAAGTTGAAGTTGCCGCGCATGATGGCGAAATCTTCGAGATCAACCATGTTGTCGCCATTGAAGTCCGCGCTGATCGCGCCATCCGGCGGGGCGGCGCCGAACTGTGCGACCATATTGTTGCAGTCAGCGGCATCAACGTCGTTGTCGTCATCGGTGTCGCCCGGGACGGAGGTGACGCGAACTTCGACGTAGTCGATCTCGTAGGTGTAGATTTCGTTCCCGCTGGGGTCCTGGGCCGGTTGGAGGCCCGCATCATAGGCGTCACCCCAAGAGGGTGAAGGCGCCCAGAAATTGAAGTACAGTGACATCGGCTCGTTCGGTATGAAAAAGGCGTCTGTCTCCGTTCGCAGCAACGTCTCACCGGCGGCCGGATCGATCCAGGTCCATTCGACGCGGCGGGCATCGGGATACCAGTAGATTCGAAACGTATTCCATTCGGCCAGATCGAAGCCGTCATTCGTCACGTACTGGGGCCTCTCTCGAGTTTCATTCCACGTGTTGGTGAGGACCGGGTCGCCATCGGGGTAGCTCGCGTTGTTATTTGTCTTTTTGGACACGAATTCAAAGTCGATCTCGTCGGCTTGAGCCCCATCGTAGCCGTACAGGAAGAACGAAGTGACCACGCCGTTTGGGTACTGATTTGACTTGACTCTGGCTTCGAAGCGGTAGTCCTTGTCCGGGTCAAACTCCATAGTCGTGTGGATCTCACCGCTGAGGAACGTGGTCTTGGGCGCGCCCAGATGACGATGATTGTACTTGTGCAACTCGATCACACACGTGTCGTTTTCGATGTGCGGAAACGGATCGCCGATGTGGGTGGTGGGATTGGGAAAGAACGTCCTGCCCAACGGAACCCACCAGTTGGAGTTCGGATTGTTGATCACCCAATCATCGCCGCTGATGTCCGGTGCGTCGAAATCATCGCGAAAGAGAACGGTGTCCCACGGCGCGCCCGGAACCGGTGTGCTGAGAATCAGAACAAAGATGAACGCAACTGAGGTGGGTAATGTCCTGATTCGTCCGCACTCCTTATCTTGCCGCAAACAACTCCATGGTTATTATACGCTGAAACCCCCTCCTTTTCCGCCGATTTAGTCCAACCGTTCGAATGTCACGTGTATCGGGCCCTGCTGCCTGCCATCGCCGTCGCGGCCGCCGACGACCGTCCTCCCGCCGACAACGAACCTCGGTCGGAAGTTCCCCTTGCCCTTCGGCAGGACCACGTCTTAGAAGACGCACACCTTGTCGCCCTTGTACTGTTTCTCCCGGCCGTTCTTCCACAGGATCGGGTCGAAGTATGCTGTCTTATTCTGCGGCGGGCTGAACTGGCCTTTCAGATGCACGACGGCCTCGTCGAAACCACGGTCAATCGCCCGCCGCGGGTAATGCGTTCCAAGGTTGCCCCACTTGCCGTAACACGCGGTGGCATCCCCGCCTTGCTTGAGCGCTTCGGCGATTGTCACCTCATCGACGGGCAGGCGCTGGCCGACCCAGGTTATGTGCAGGCGGTAGGGGTGTCGCCCCGTCATCAACGCCGCTCGCGTCGGCGTGCAGACCGGATCGACATAGAACCGATCGAATACGACGTTTTCGCGGGCGAAGCGGTCGAGATTGGGCGTCTTGATGATCTTGTTCCCGTTGAAGCCCACATCACCGTAGCCCTGGTCGTCGGTCAGGACCAGTATGATGTTCGGTTTGGTCTGCGGGTGTTTGTAGGCCGACCGTGCAGTTGCGGTGATTCCCACCAGTGCACCCGCGGTGCTTGTCGCAAGAGCCTGTTTGATGAATTGGCGACGGTTTAACATTGGGTGTTTTCTCGGGTTCGTGCCCCATTCTCACCTGTCACCGGCGCCTTGGCAAGGCCGGTTCCGACCCTTTCTCGCCGACAACGCCCTTGCATGAACCGGGAGTCAGGATAGAATCATGCAGAAGGAAAAGGCCCACGAAGAATGCGAGCGACGTTATACTCTTACGATAGGAGATTGCCATCATGGCTTCCAATCCCCGTAACGTCAGTGACGGTGGCCGCCGCGAGTTTCTGAAAAAGGCGGCTGTGCTGCCGGCGGCCCTTGCGATCGCTCATAGCGCGGGTAATTCGTCGGCGGC
>JABMQG010000218.1 GCA_013203365.1 Planctomycetota bacterium
ACCCGACGCTCAGTCACTGGCGCGACTGTGTGAAGCAGTACAAACAGCAGTCGCCGCTCAGTGCCATACGGTTGCAGCCGAACTACCACCGGTACGACCTGGCTGATGCGTGCGTCGATGAACTGGCTGAGGTGCTCGGCGACTCGGATCAGTCCGTGCTGGTCATCCAGATGCGCATGGAAGACGAACGCAGTCAGTACCCGCTGATGAAGGTACGGGGCGTGCCGGTGGAGTCGGTCATCGCCCTCGCGCAGCGCTGCCCGGAGCTGCCGATCGTCTGCCTGTCTGCGTATCGCCCGGAGGCCAATGAGCTGGTACAGCGTACGGACAATGTGCTCGTGGACATCGCGTTCATCGAGTTCCTCGATACATTGACATCTGTGCTGAAGCACATCCCCTCGGACCGGTTGCTGTTCGGCTCACACACGCCGTTCCTCTACACGCGTGCCAGCATCATGAAAATCGAGTGCGCGAGCATTGGTGGGGATGAGAAGCAAGCAATCGGTTCACGGAATGCCGCGGCAGTGTTCAGCGTGGCCCAGCAACAAGCAGGACGCGTGTAGTCAGGCCGAGGGACGAGACATGAAGAAATGTCCATTCTGCGCTGAAGAGATTCAGGACGAAGCGATCAAGTGCAAACACTGCGGCGAGTTCCTGGATGAGGCCGAGCGGGCGGCCCGGACGCAGAAGACGGCACGATGGTATTTCCGCAAGTCCTTTATTGTCTTTGCAGTCTGTTGTGTAGGGCCGCTGGCGTTGCCCCTGATCTGGTGGCGACCGCAAACAACGCGGGGCTGGAAGATCGGACTTACCGTAGTGATCCTTGTTCTCAGCTGGCTCTCGTTCGAAGCAACCCTCAAGTCCCTGGAGACGCTCAGAGAATGTTACAGGTTGCTCGACACATTGTAGGGACACATGAAAACCCAACCGTCGCCAAGTAAACGAACCGGTCTGCTGCTGACTGCGGCATCGCTGATCATCCAGGGAGGAATATCGATGGCACAGACTCGTGATCTCGGCAACGGTTTCCGTGACCATGGCGTCGCCGCACCGGTCGCTCGTTCGAGGGGGGCAGCGGCTACTGTCGACGGGGACGGGAACAACGTGATCCTTGTGTACCTGTCCGACCACCGCGCCTGCATGTCGCTGCTCACCATCGATGCGCGGACGGGTGAGTCGCGTCAGGTGGACGTTCCGCCACACAACCGTGATTCGCCGTTCGCCGTAATCCTCAGCTCAAAAAACCACTTCCTCACGCACTTCGGTACCACGTTCATGGACTTCGATCCTGCGAGCGGCACGTTCGCCTTCCATGGCAAGACCAAGGACCGCGTCGCTATGTCGATGACCGAAGACCATCGCGGCATCGTCTGGGCGGCGACCTACCCGAAAAGCCACGTCGTCTCCTATGACCCCGTTTCAGGGGACCTGACTGATCACGGCAGCCTGAATCAGGAGAAATGGCCGCAGTACCCGCGCAGCATGGCCGTCGGACGCGACGGCTGGGTCTACATTGCTTCCGTTGCCCCCCCGGGTACGAAGCTCAGCCTGGACGGCGCACCGCCCGCCGACGCAGTAATCAGCCACGAAGCAAATGCATCTGACGCCCAGGCAATGCGGCACCTCAAGCAGGGCGAGCACACTATCAATATCCACGGCGACGGTGCGATCAAGAGTCTTACCGTCCGCGCAATACCCGAGATGATATTCGATTCGATCGGCTACCGGCCCTGTCCGTGGTTAAAGTGCTACGGCCCTTACAACTGGGACCTGTTCGAGAAGTGCGGGATAATGGACGCTGTGAATGTCATAGCCGAGAGAGCCCCTCTACCCGAAAACGCAGAGCGATCGGCAGCATGGCAGGCCGACGGCAAGAGAATCCTGTGGGCGTCATTCGTTGACTGGAAGAAGAGTCAGAACGTTCCCCAAACGGTCGATGGGATCCACGGCTTCCTGGCGGATCACACCGGCTTGAAAAAACCGCATCTTGACGGAACTCTCATGAGCGAGTTCGACGGCTTCGGCTATCCCCGTGGGCTTGATGAGTATCCGATCATCGCCAAGGCCATCAGGCGCATGGGCAAGGACCCGAAGCTCGCGAGCAAGGTGTTCTATCCCTATGGCAAGTTCATGTACCTCGACGACAGGAGCATCGAGTTCATGGCGGCCATCCTCGACAGCGGCTACAAGTTTGCCGAGGAGATATACATGCAGGAAAAGCCGACCGAGCAAGGTGCAAGGAATTACCTGGACGCCATGGTCAGGCAGCGGATGTTGCGGTACCAGGCGGTTCTGCCCGATTGCCAGAAAGGCATGATCGCGGTGCTGGCCTACTTCTCGATCCCCCGCGAGACCGTCAACGTCGATCCGAACGCGAACTACATGGTCTTCATGGACATGCAGATGAACCTGCTTGCCAACGACCCTGTGTTCTCGCAATTGGCGGGAGTGATGTGGTACCACTGTGCGTATGCCGACGAGCAGTCGCTGGCGTGGTCGGCAAGGCTCCTGCGGCATTACTGCATTGAAGGCCGACGCGACATGCTTTCGACTGATCCGTACGAACTCACGCACATCGAGAATGCTGACTTCCGGCTCGGTACAAAAGGATGGACCATTACCCCCGCCGAGCCTGAGAGTACGCACGCACAATCCCTGCGCCAGTTCGGCGGGTATCAGGGCAGGTACCCAAGGGCGGACATGGGCGACCAGGGCATGCTCACGATCCGAAGCGCGGCAAAGCCCAACCGGTTCTCACAACGGGTCAAACACCTCAAGCCGGGAAGGCTTTACTCGGTGAAGATGTTCAGTGCTGATTACAATGACATGGCCAAAGGCATCGCCAGGAAAGCGCCTCATGCCGCGAGCATTACGCTGGAAGACGTCGACATATTGCCGCAGAGATCCATCTGCGAACTGTTCTCCCGGGGCGGCGGCTCATATGCCAAGGAAGGTCGCAAATCGAACCGTTGGGTCACCTTCCGCGAGGTTTTCTTCCGGCCCAGGAAGACAGAGGCCCAGTTGATCATCTCCGACTGGGAAAGCGATACAAAGCCCGGCGGCCCTGTCGGACAGAGCCTGATCCACAATTTCATCGAGCTTGAGCCGTACCTGGACCAATGAAGGGCCGCGCAGGAATACCCCGCCCATGACCACCGATCGCCAACCCCCGGTGCGGTGATGAATTCACTCGCTCGCCGGCGCTTCTTCCTTCGGCGCGGCGGCGCTCTTGAAGGCTTCCGCTACCGCCTGCCTGGCGTCGGCGTCCAGCTTGGCCAGCGCGGCGTTGTACTTGTCCTTGGCGTCCTGGACTGACTTGTCGTGCCCGGCGATTATCGCCGGCGGTATCTTGGCGGCGTCAAACATGCTGGCGCGACCTTTATCCAGGCTCGCCGCCTGCTTGGCCAGGACCTCGTACTCGGCACGGACTGCGTCGAAGTCGGCGACGGTCTTCTTGCCTTCCAGAAGCGTCGCCATCTTCCCGTAGAGCTCAACCGCCGTTTCCACGGCCAACTCGGCCTCGCGAGTGATGAATGGGTCGCCCGAGCCCGATGGCGGCGGCGGTGGC
>JABMQG010000219.1 GCA_013203365.1 Planctomycetota bacterium
CCGCTGCTGCTGCTGGCGGCGTGCCTGTTGGCGTCCGCCTACATCGTCCGACGAGGGCAGCGGGCTGCGGTAGCCGCTACCTCCGCCGGAGACCTGGAAATAAGGCCAAAGGCCCAACAGCCCAAGGCCGAGGACATGCTCGGTGTCGAGGCGATGCAGTTGGAAGTAGGCTACGGCTTGGTACGCATGGTCGATACGACCCAGGGCGGCGATCTGCTCACACGCATCGCCAACCTCCGCCGCCAGATAGCCGTGGAGATAGGATTGCTTGTTCCCCCCATACGCATTCGCGACAATATGCAGCTGGAAGCCAACACTTACGTCCTGAAAATCCGCGATATCGAGGTCGCTCGCGGCCAGGTCGTGCCGGGGCAACTGCTGGCGATGGACTCAGGCGCCGCCACCGGAAAAATGCTAGGCCAGCAGACGACCGAGCCGGCGTTTGGCCTGCCTGCAGTCTGGATCAACGAGAACCAAAAAGATCGTGCCGAAATGCTCAACTACACCGTCGTTGACGCCACGACGGTCCTTATCACACACGCCGGCGAGATCGTTCGTCAGCACGGGTATAGGCTGCTGACCCGCGAATATGTGAACCGCTTGCTGGCCAAGCTCAAGGAAAAGGCGCCCAACCTGGTCGATGAGGTCGTTCCGGACCTGGTCAAACCTGGACAGATTCAAAAGATCCTGGCAAACCTCCTGAGAGAGAGGGTCCCCATCCGCGACCTGGAGAGCATCGTGGAAACCCTCGGCGACTGGATCAAGCGAACCGACGACCTCGATGTGCTCACCGAGTACGTTCGCAACGCACTGGCTCGAACCATTTGCCGGCAATACTGTGACGAGCAGGGCAAACTCTGGTGCATTACGCTCGACCCGCGAATGGAAGATACCATCAACGCCCACATAGAGCGGTCCGAGCGTGGAACACTCGTGTCCATCCCGCCGCAACTGGGCAGGCAGATCGCGGACAAAGTGGCTGGAGAGCTGCAAAAGCTTCTTGCCGGCGCTCATCCGCCTGTGGTGCTCTGCTCACCACCAGTCCGGGCGCCGGTAAGACGCCTGCTGGAAACCGTCCTACCCAACGTCGTCGTGCTGGGATATAACGAAATCGACAGCGTACAAGTGGAGTCCGTAGCTATGGCAACTATCTGATTGATGACACAACGGGCCCAAAGAATGCCACCAGGCCGTGCCGTTGAAGCAAGAGTGCAACTTGGGCCTCAAAAGACCATATAACCAACGAATAACTGAAAGATGAACGTGAATCTGAAAACGTACCAAGCCTACTCAATGGCGGAGGCCCTGGCGGCGGTTAAACGCGACCTCGGCCGCGACGCGGTTATCCTGCACACGCGAGGTTTTCACAAAGGCGGACTGTTTGGGGTAGGCGGCCGGCAGATGTGGGAAATCACAGCCTCGCAGAACGTAAACGTTACGCATCGCCGCGTTGGTCGCGATCGCGCCTCCGTCAGGACCGCCTCTCCGCCCGCCGTTGCGGCGAAAAGCGAAACCACGAATCGCGTGAAGGTCGTCGAGGGGCCAGGGTATCTGCCCGCGGCCCAGCCGCAGGCCCAGCCTCCGGATGCGGCAATTGCCGGGCAGGACAAACTCGTCCGCCAGGTCGAGACGCTTACACACATGGTCGAAAAACTCGTGGCCGATAACAAGGCCGGCACGGGGAAAATTAACAACCCCATGCCCGAAGAGCTGTTTGAGTTCTACGTCGATCTCCTTCAGCAGGAGGTCGCCGAGGACATCGCCAAGGAACTGGTCGAAAAGGTCCGCTCGCAACTGACCGGCAACGAGCTCCAGGACAAGGCCCTCATTCGCGAAAAACTACAGCAGTTCATCGCTTCTATGATCCCTACGTCCCTTACAACCATCCCGCCGTCCCTAGGCAGGCCCCGGGTAATCGCGCTCATCGGCCCGACGGGGGTCGGCAAGACCACCACAATCGCCAAGCTGGCCGCGAACCTGAAGCTGCGACAGCATCGGCGGGTCGGGCTGATCACAGTCGATACCTACCGAATCGCCGCCGTCGACCAGCTTCGGACCTATGCACAGATCATCCAAGTGCCGCTGAAAGTCGTCATGTCACCGGATGAGCTCACCGCCGCCATCGCCGAAATGGGCGACTGCGACGTCATACTCGTCGATACCGCCGGGCGAAGCCAGCACGACACCGATAGGCTGTGGGAATTGAAGCAATTCCTCTCAGCCGCCAACACCGACGAGGTGCACCTCGTGCTGTCTACCACCGCCAACCAGCGTAACATCGAGTCGGCCATGGAACGGTTTGGATGCCTGGGCGTAGATCGGCTGATCCTGACTAAATTGGATGAGGCCGTCAGCTTCGGCATGATACTGAATATCGTCCGCCGGCTGGACACAGCCTTGAGCTTCGTCACCACCGGCCAGGATGTCCCGGACGATATCGAGGTAAGCGAGGGCCGCAAGATTGCGGAATTGATCGTTGGAGGATCGAAAAAATGTTGACCGATCAGGCCAGCAAGCTCAGGAATCTAATGCACCGGGCCCGGCAAACCCACACCATCGCAGTCGCCAGCGGAAAGGGAGGTGTGGGAAAGTCCAACGTCGCGCTCAACCTGGCGGTGCTGCTGTCGGCGGCAGGCAATAAGGTGGCACTGCTGGACGCAGACCTCGGCCTTGCAAACCTCGACGTCCTCATCGACGTACAAGTCCGCGCAAACCTTGCCCACGTCGTGGCCGGGCAGCGAACGCTCGCCGAGGTTGTCATCGATCTACCTTGCGGCGTGCAACTGGTCCCGGGCGCTTCCGGTCTGGCCAGGATGGCCGACATGAATGAATTCCATCGCACCAAGCTGTTGGGCGAACTGTCGGTCCTGGAAGAAGATAACGACGTCATCATCGTAGACACCGGGGCCGGCATAGGTAATAACGTGATCACCTTCGCCTTCGGGGCCGACACGATTTTGGTCGTCGCCACACCCGAGCCGACGAGCATCACAGACGCATACGCTCTCATCAAGGTGCTCGTCCAGCGGCAATGCCAGGCGAGAATGGGGCTGCTGGTCAATTTCGCCGCCGACCGCAATGAGGCACGCGCGACTTTCAACCGCATCGCCACGGTCGCACGGGAATTCCTTGGCGCCGACCTGTACGACGCCGGATACATCCTATCCGATCCAAAGGTCGTCGCCGCCGTTCGCAAAAGGCAGCCGTTTGTCCTTGCATACCCACGCTGCCAGGCCAGCCGATGCCTGGCCGCGTTGGCGACCAAACTGTCCCGAGGAGGCAGTCTGTTGGTGTGCAAGGAGAGCTTCTTCAAAAGAGTGGCCAATTGGTTTTCATAACAGGGCAGGGCAACGAGAATGATTACGAGACTGTCCGCGGCTATTGTTGGGCTGCTGGCCTTCGCCGGGATGCTCTTGGCTGGGTTGGCTGCCGGAAACCCGCTTACGACGATCCTTCAACGAGCCTTGGCCGGACTGTTCGGTGGTATGACGATCGGGTATGTGGGGGGGTATTTGTCTCAACTTATTGTGAACGAGAGTGTTATGCGAATGGTTGACGCCGATGCAAATGTCGAATTGGCACAGGTGACCGCCAAAGACCAACAGCAAGGCGAATATGAAGAAGTTAATGCCGTTGCCGATAATTCGGCTCAGACGGTTCGTAAGGATAGTAAAGAGGATGGGGAAAAGGACCGAGAACAAGGAAGTCTTACTCGGGAACAGACGCTTGCGGTGCGTGCGGCCAAGAGAGTATTCCCACAGGCCTGATCTCGCATGAGGATGCACCAAAGTGGTTAGCCGGGTTCACGTCCCCGGAATGTTGAATGGAAGGAGCCTCTCAAATGTCAAGTCGTGCAACGTCTCTGGTGCCGGAGGATATGCTGGAAGTCTGGAAGACCTTCAAGGCCAAGCCGACCGAGGAGGGGCGCAACGAGTTGATGGAGTACTACCTCCGAATCGTAAAGTACACCGCCGATCGCTTGCACTCCAAACTACCCTCCGAAGTGGAAAAGGACGATCTGATCAGCGCAGGAGTATTTGGCCTCATTGACGCGATCAACTCTTTCGACCTGGCCAGAGGCGTGAAGTTCGAAACCTATTGCGTGCCTCGCATTAGAGGAGCTATCCTCGATGAGTTGCGGAGCATTGACTGGGTCCCGCGACTCGTTCGTAGTCGGGCGCACAAGCTTGATGACGCCGTCAGAAGCCTCGAGATGGAACTCGGCC
Organism: Planctomycetota bacterium; assembly: GCA_013203365.1. Taxonomy (GTDB): domain Bacteria; phylum Planctomycetota; class Phycisphaerae; order SM23-33; family FEN-1343; genus JABMQG01. The sequence continues at coordinate 4,227 of JABMQG010000219.1, forward strand.
GACGAGCGACCGTGGAAGAGCTGGCGAAGCAAATGCACATGAGCATTTCAGAGATGCGCAAACTCCAACGAGACGCACAGGCCGTAGGCTTGGTGAGCCTTAACCGAAAGTGGTTCGAAACCGACAGCAACAAGGACATCCGTGAACTCGACATGCTGGAGGACAAGCGGGTCGAGAATCCGCTCCTGAAGGCCCAAGGCAAGGACATCAGGGAACTGATCACTCGCGGGTTGAACCGCGCCGAACGGCTGATAATCGTCCTGTATTACTACGAGCAGATGACCATGAAGGAAATCGGCGAGACGCTCGACTTGTCCGAATCCAGGGTCAGCCAGATGCACTCAGCCATACTTGACCGCCTTAAAACGCAACTAACCGAGCGGCAGAAAGAATTGCAAACTTGAGCCGCCAGGCCTTTTTTCATAAAAACTTCAGAGAGGCCGTAGCTTCGCCGTCTGCCAAAGGCTGCCTAGTCAAAGATCGCAAGGCCGAGCCGGTTTGTTCACCGATCGAGTGAAAAGCCGCGCTAAGGTGATAGCCTTCTTCAAGACCGCTTCCCGAAAATGCCGATGTAATACTCAGGTGAGCCAGTCAAACTTACCGGAGTGTTGTGGAAATGTCACAGATTTCCAACGTAGCCGCCAGCATCGCACAAACCCAGGCCGCTCAGGCACAGCAGGCTGCCCACAACGATTCCCCGCGAGAGGCCACCGCACGCCGGGCCAACCGCCAGCAGCAAAAGCGAACGGAAAACCGTGAGTTCGTCGAGGATATGGCCGAAGCCGCCGGACTCAAGGTGGAGCCGGAAGAGGGTAACCAATCACAAAACCGAAAGAAAAGGCACCATTCTGACCTCACCGACC
>JABMQG010000220.1 GCA_013203365.1 Planctomycetota bacterium
GTAGCCATCCCGATGATGCCAAGCCAGCCGCAACGCCAGAACTGCTTGTCCGGCAGGACCAAGTTTTCAAATCGCCGTGGCGGCGCGTCAGCCAGATCGACAATAACCGAATAGGCAAGTCCCTGTCGGCCCAGGGGACAAGCAATGGTCACTCGAAACCAAGTATTTACGGGAAGATCCATCAAGCTTTCCGCTTGGCCACGTACCTGGAGCCCAGACTTGGCGGATAAATTGACCAGTGGTCCCACTGGGAACTCCCGCGCATTCTCGACCTCACGCATCTCGACTATAGCCGTTGCATCCGGTCCCAGGCGCACATCCATGGCCACATAACCCAGGCCGCTGTTCAGGCCGCGTGGTCGGATGGTCAGGTAAGGGAGGAATGGTTGCGGCGCCTCGGCCGAATCCGTGAATCTGAGGGATTGACTGCCGCCCGAGGCCTCGCCAATGTCCAAGCTGATCGATGTATTACCTTTGGCGTGCACTTTGCCCGGAAATCCTGACAGCTGTGCGCGTGGCTCGAATGCCTCGAAATCTTCGTGGGTAGCTGTCTCACGACTGTCGGGCGGGGAAAGGCTTCGCTTTGGTCCAGAAAGGCAAAAGGTTCGCTGATGTCGCCCTTGACGACCACTGCGGCGTGTACGCAGAAGCCATTCAACACGAGTTCCAAGACCCCTTCGCTCCAAGTGTGCTTGAGCTGCGTGCCGCCAGGATGAGCGGTGACTGCTTCCGGGGCGGCCGGCCATGCCAAGCGCACAATGACGCCATCTTGTGGCGGGTCGTTGTCGATCATGTTGTGTTGTGTCGTTTCGATGCGGTGTCCACCCCGCCGGGATGCCAAATCGGTTAGGTGGATGATTGCTTTGTCTTGCTTACGCCGCAGCGAGACCAGGAGATGCATTTCCTTCGTGCCTTCTCCCAGGGCCATTTCGGGTCCGAACCCGAGGTTGCGCATCAGCCAGATGGCGAAGGCGGCTTCATCCGGATAAGCAACGGTGGGACAAGCAACATAGGCTGCGCGACCTCGCCCGGTGGAATTCACGGTCAGGGCTGGGAGCCCATCATCGAACTCGGCCAAGATGTTTGCACTTTTCGGTTGACAGACATATTCAGCGGAAACTGCGAGTAGATCCTCGTCGGTGGTACGCAGTTGGCGTAACGGGTACTTTCCGGCCACTCGGCTCACTCCCAGGAGATCGTTGATCCCCGGCATGTCGGTTAGACCAGAGCCCAGAACCACGAGCATTCCTCCCTCGTGCACGAAACGCTTGAGGGCTGTGAGCGTGGCCTCGGCAACCACGTGTTGGTTGGCGATGAAAACCACCTGGTAGTGGCCCAGTTGTTCGCGCAGAATCTCCTCGTTAGTCAGGTCGACAGCATAGCCTACATCTTGCAAGGCCAGGGCAAGATTCTCTGAGTTGTCTTGGTCGTAGCTGCCTTCGACACCGGCGATTTTCTGCTGCTGCCAGGAAGTCTCGCTCAGCAACACAGCAACGGGGTTGAGGCTTGTAGTTCTACCCAGAACTTCCTTTCGTGCTTGCGCGAAGTCCGCACAGTGTTTGGCGCGTTTCTGCACTTCTGGCTGGACGATGTTTGAACCTGGGGTCCAGAGGAACCAGGCTCCGCCGCCGGCAAAGGTCAGTCCGCCCATCTGCTCGATGCGACGTAGGGAGACCTGTTGCCGGCCGTTGCTGCTCACATTCATGATGTTGTGCATGATGTCGGTGGGGACGCGTGTTTCAGGCGAGATCTGCATGGCGGACAGGCGGGTCATTCGCAAGGCCGGTCCGTGGCTCAGATCGCCACTGATTGTGTCGACGAAATCCGGCACATCGCGGGGATCTTTTGAGCGGAAACGCCAAGAGTGGTTGCTGGTATACAGGCAGTCGTTGTGCGCAGCATGTATCGCTTTAGCCATGCGGCGGCGGTACTCATCGAACCGCTGTTGTTCGAATTTGAGCCAATCCGGCCACCCGGGTTCTGCCGCGCTTTTTGGGGGTTGCTCTTGCCCAGTGGCGGCTTGCCACGCTGCACAGCAGGTTGGGCAGTAGCAGGTGGCTGTGCGAGCGTGATCGCCATCGATCCACACGCCGCTGGGTCTGTGGCGGGTAACAAACTCCGTGAGCATTGGCAGGAAAATCTGTTCCAGCGTGCCTGATCCGTCCAGGCTTGGGCGCAGGCAAGCATCGAAGCGGCTGTGCACGCCCTTACCTTTACCTTGTGAGTTGCGTTGCATCCAAGCGCTATTCTTCTCGTAAAGTTGAAGTCCCCGGGTGTTGATGTAGACGCAGAAGCGTTTGCCGAGATTGTCCGCGA
>JABMQG010000221.1 GCA_013203365.1 Planctomycetota bacterium
CCGAGGTTGACGTGGTCGTTGGGATGCACCGGGTCTTTACTGCCGACGGTCCCGCCGGCAAGTTGGATGGCGCGGTTGGCAATCACCTCGTTGACATTCATATTGGTGCTCGTGCCGCTGCCGGTCTGGAACACATCCACTGGGAAGTGCTCGTCCAGCTTGCCAACCGCTATCTCCTCGGCAGCCTGCGTGATCCACTTGGCCCGGTCGGCCGACAGCAGGCCCAACTGGCAATTGGTCTCGGCGGCGGCATGTTTTATCGCCGCCAGGATCGAGATGAACGCGTGCGGCATTCTTCGCCCGCTGATGGGGAAATTCTCGACGGCCCTGGCCGTTTGCGCCCCATACAGTGCCTCGGCGGGAATCCGCACCTGGCCCAGGGAGTCTGTTTCCGTCCGTTCGCTTAAGCTTTCAGTCATGGGGGACTATTGGCGGTTATCGCTCGACAATAGTCAACGAAAAAACGTCACACCATGTTCTTCAGCTTCAGGGCCTGAATGACGTGCTTGGTGATTTGGGCAAGAGAGAACGTGGAGCAATCGTAGACCAGGTCAAACGCCGGCTCTCGCGGGAAACGGAGGCTGTATATCTGTCGCAGGGTGTCCCGCTCATTGTCGAGTTTTTGCAGCAGCAGTCGCGCCTCGATGGGGCTGAGGCCCTCGGTCTCGACGACCTGCTCGACCCGCCAGTCCTTCGGTGCCTCCAGCCGGACCCGCAGGCCGTTCGAAATACCGGCCGTGGCCCCGGCGCCTCCCATGCCGATTACGATGCAGTGGCCCTCGTAGGCCAGCCCGCGAATGATGTCGGCAATGCGGTTGCGGACCTCATAGGCACCAAGTGAGCGATTGGTGGAGATGTTACGGAAGAAATCGACCAGCATTCTCGGCCGTTCGTGGCGCAACCGTTCCAGCATTTCTGGGGCCAGGTCGGTTTCCCGGGATAGGCGCTCCACGATTTCCCGCTGATAGACCCTCCAGGTTTCCTTCTCCGCCGGCTCGTTGTTGAACAGGTCGACCAGAAGCAGGCCCAGGAAGTATCCATGGCAACCGTACTGGCGAGAAATGGTCACGAACGGACCAGGTTGCCTTCCCTTGTCTTCTTCTCGCTTGTTATGCATAAACGCAGCCAGATTTGTCTTTAGCCCACCGCCGTCCATATCTTAATCGCCACCTGGCCTTTCGCAGACATGCCGCGTGGTCGAACGTTCCGGTGCCCCGGCAACCACTACCATAACCCATTCCGGCGGCTGATGGAACAGGGTTTTTTCAATTCAGCCAAGTCACGATAAGTTTAAGGCCACAACGGTCGTGTTGGCAAGAGGTTCCCGTCAAATCTCAGTTAAATTTTGGAAATACACCGGGGCTTTGTGGCCCCCTGGCAATCGCTGTCCAAACGAGATGGGGATTGATCAAGCTCCAGGTGGAGAACCGGGTTCTTGGCTTTGGAGACTACTTGGCAGCAGCGGCTGCGCGTGCGGCATTCTGTATCCTGAGTTTGAGTTTTTCCTCTCCTTCCCGAAACGCCACTTCAATTTCGAGCCAGTGGATGTCGGCGGTCAAAGGGACGCCGGCGAGCTTGACGGCGTCTTTGGCTGTGGTTACCAGCATGGCTGCGCCGGCGGCTTGGCTTCGCTCGCGGAGGAGGGCGACGTCGGCGGTGGTGTAGGCGTGGTGATCGTTGAAGCTGCTTCGCCCAATAAGGTTCGAGCCAAGCGATTCAAGCGTGCGAAAGAACGCATCCCCATTGGCCAGCCCGCAGAACGCCCAAATCGGCCGGCCGGTGAGGCAGCTCGGCGGCTGACTGGTTCCGTTGAAAGCGGCCAGGGCGACTGGTTTCATGACCGATTCAGCCACTTCGGCGCATCCGGCAAGAGCGGCCAGCCGACGACGGACGGCAGAAAGGTCCTCTTCGCCCACTTGATCGCAACGGGTAATGACGACTACATCGGCGTATCGCAGGGTACGGACCGGCTCTCGCAACATGCCTCTTGGCAGGACCGCCTCGTAGCCGAACGGACAGGTCGCGTCGATAGTGACGATGTCCAAGTCACGGCGCAGCCTGAGGTACTGGAATCCGTCGTCCATCACAATCACGTCGGCCCCCAGGCCGACGGCAGTGGCGGCACCGGCGAGGCGGTCGGGATTGACGAGTACTGTGGCGCCGGTAAGCCGTTTCAGCAACGTTGCCTCGTCACTAACGCCGGCGACGGCCTTATAACCGCGAGTGACGATGGCAGGGTTTTTTTCCCCGCCTTGCTGAAGCTGCCTTACCACCCAGGCGACAACAGGCGTCTTGCCCGTGCCGCCGGTGGTAATATTGCCCACGCTAATCACAGGGACGGCAGCAGTGAAAGAACGCATAAGACCAGCGCGATAACACCATCTTCGCCCCGCTGTCGCTGCTGCGTAAGGCCAACTCGCCGCGCGGAGCATCGGCCGGCAAATACACGCCGCCGCCCCCCCACGTTCGCTGCGCATTATCTCACGACAGTAGTGTTCGTTAAGTCCCATGCAATGCGAATCATACCGGCTGCGAGGTCGTTCGGCCAGGCGCCGCAACGCAGGAGTGCCCTGCGGCAGCATCCCACAGGCCGGCTGGCTCCAAATTCCGCCCGGTGGTCAGTCTTTGCCCTGGAGCTTTCGGATGATCCCGTCGGCCATTTCGCGAGTTCCCACGGCCGTGGGGTCGTCCCGGTTTGGCTTCATGTCGTAGGTGACGTATCTGCTCTCGGCGATAACCGCTGCGACGGCCTGCTCGAGGCGGTCGGCAGCGCTGCCTTCATGAATGTAGCGGAGCATTAGCATACCGGAGAGGATAAGCGCGAGTGGATTGACCTTGTTGAGACCCGCATACTTGGGAGCCGAGCCGTGAGTGGCCTCGAAGATTGCACCGTCGTCGCCGATGTTCGCCCCGGGTGCCACCCCCAGTCCGCCGATGAGGCCGGCGCAAAGGTCGCTGAGGATGTCTCCGTAGAGGTTCGGCAGGACGATGACGTCGTAGAGCTCGGGCTTCTGCACCAGTTGCATGCACATGTTATCGACGATACGGTCCTCGAATTCGACGTCATTGTAGCCCTTGGCCACTTCACGCGACACTTCCAGCCAAAGCCCATCGGTGAACTTCATTATATTAGCCTTGTGGACGGAGGTGACCTTCTTGCGGCCGTTTGCGCGGGCGTATTCAAAAGCGAACCGCACGATTCGCTCGGTTCCTTCGACGCTGATGGGCTTGATTGAGATGCCTGTGTTTTTCCGGCTGGTGGCGATCTTGTTGCCCGTGCTGAGGGCGTTGATAGCGTCGATGACTTTCCCCGCCTCTTCGGTGCCGTGTTGGAACTCTATGCCGGCGTAAAGATCCTCGGTGTTCTCGCGAACGACGACCAGGTCGATGTCTTTATATCGGCTGCGAACACCTGGGTAGCTCTTGCAGGGGCGCAGGCAGGCGTACAGGTGCAGACTCTGGCGGAGATGGACGTTGACGCTGCGAAAACCCTTACCCACCGGCGTCGTTATAGGCGCCTTGATACAGGCGTCGGCCTGTTTTATCGCCTCAATCGTGGCATTTGGCAGCGGGGTACCCGCGGTTTCCATTACGTCCACGCCGGCTTCAGCTATGGTCCATTTCAGCGGAGATGCACCTTCGGTCGTAGCCACGGCCGCGTCCAGGCAACGTCGGGCGGCCTCTGCTATTTCAGGGCCAATCCCGTCGCCGCGCACCAAGCACACATTGTGGGTCATCTTGTGAATCCTTCCGTCTACCTTTGCGGTTCAAACAAACTCAACCATCGCAGAAGATATATCTCGTCACCGTTGTTGTCAATGCGGGCAGTAAACAATAGGCCGGCTCGGCTGCCAAGAGGGTTCTCCTGCGGGCGCACTTCCTGGAAGCGATTAAAACAGAACAGGCGCAACAGACCCGCGGCCTATTGCGCCTGTTTGATCTACATTTACAAAATTTACAAAGTCGCCTGCAAGCAGGCGATTACTTGCTCAATTCATCGCCGCAGGCATACCCGTTACCCACGACCATTGCACACACGCATGTTGCTTGACCACTGTTGCCACGTGGTCAGCTCATACGCTTGCGGAATCGCCAGCCTACCAATCCCAATCCCATGGATCCCAGAATGACAGCGCCAGGTATGGGCACGATCGAGCCGTGGACTTCCCCACCTTCCAAGGTAGCGGAAGTTTTGAATAGCTCGTCCAGGTTCGACGTCGATACGCCGAACTGAGTCGAGAACAAGCCTCCGTAACCGTACCAGTCCTGATGGGACACGGTAACCTGGTTTGGCAGGCCGTCGGCGTCGTTCAATGAATACGGCCCTTCTCCGACAAATATCCATGGCTCGCTGTCGGGCTTGAGAATGGAATCCTGCTCCCCACCACCGAGTGCCTGCAACCTGCCATCCATGCGGAGGGCGTTGTCGGTGATCCAGATCTTCGTGGACTGGAAAGCGGCAACAACGACATCGCCGTCGAGATCGGCATCCATTATGCTCAGCATACCGTTGGCAGACCAGTTGTCGGTTCCAGGCAGATCGGTGAGTGCCACGCTGAAGAGAAGATTGAAGTCGCCGCCGCCTGATATTCTGGTCGCGTCAAGTGTTGTTCCGCCATCCTTGAACCAGACCATCAGGTCAGCGAACGGGTTGTTGTTGTCCACGATCGTCAAACCGGGCGTCGTGCCGCCAGTGATGTTAAGCGTCGTGTTTATTGCTTTGTACTCCACGTAAAGCCCAGCTGAAGCTGAAGTTACCAGCAGTGCTACAGTTAATCCTACTATGGTCATAATCTTCATTTAGCTATCCTTCAAGCCTGTTTGTTTGAATGTCAAAAATTGAACACGAATACTATATTGATACTCTATCCAAGGCTAACCATATCATCTGGTTTGATGCGTTCGTTCGCGCTATCGCGTCGCGTCAAGGCCCTGTTTGCCGCTTGTCAAAGCTTCATGGCCTACGCGGGAGGGCTGCGCGGAGCAGCCGCCAAGACGATGTGAAATTGCTGATATGACAGGATGTATTGTGAAACCTGTAGCCGCCAGCGAGCCGCTGTCTTCATCGGCTCATCGACGCAACAGGAGCAGAAGGCAGGCAGGTGCACAAAGTTCATTTCAAATACGGTCGCGTGTCCGATCTGACTTGGTCCGCCGGTATGGAACCACTCCGGCAGTTGCCCCTGGTAGAGATACTTAGCCGACCTGCCCAATCGGGAGACCCCAAAAGTGCCAAGGGCCCACAGGAAAAACATGGCACTGCTGGGGGTATCGGACAGTTCGATCTCCACGCGGGCGTGGGTCGGCGGGTCTGAGAAGGCAGAGTTTCCGACGGGAACTCCGGCTGCCAGATCGAAAACCGTAGAGGTCTCAGCCTCACAAAGATCGTTTTGGCCATCTTGCGGGCATGCGCGCAGCACTACCCTATGCAACGGGTTCGTCGCATAACTGATGTCGGCTCGGGCCACAGAACCGGCCCCGAGAGCCAACAAGCCCACAATGACATATACAAATAAAAAAGGTCTCATGCCAACGTGATACCCAAACATTGCGGCAACTAAGAGCGTAATAAGCCAGCTTCCAACCCAGCAATCATACCACGATTCCCATACATGTCAACATATATCACCACAAGAATAAAACTGTGATGATGAGTTACTACCGAGAAGGCCCCTCGCAGTGGGACATCGCTTTCAGTTGCCGTCTTGGTAACTGGACTTTCCCCCACCGTGACGCCTCTTATGGCGAACATTGTCTCCGGGGGGGCCCTCTGTTGACGTGGCCTGGACCGGTTGCTTTGTCACCAGCTGGTTGAGCAGCCAAAGTTCGGCCAGAAGAAAAAACAGCGCCATCGGCATCATGACGATGCCGGCGAAGCCGTGGAAGAACCCCTCAGCCCACTTGCTGTCTGCCACCAGGTATAATTCCGCGGTGACGACCAGTCGTATGAGATTGCATGCGATGGCAACGGGAATGCTGGATGCCAGCAGTATCGCCTTTTGCCAGCGAGGCCTGCGAACCAGATAGGCCAGCACGGCAGCGACGACGACGAAGGCTGTCAGCATGCGCAGACCGCTGCACGCCTCTGCAACAGCCAGTTTGATGCTGTCGTTCAGCAGTACGACGTTGCCCTGACGTGCCACGGTCACACCCAGCAGCTCGAGGACAAAAACCGCCCCGACGGTAGCCTGGGTTTGCAGCGGGCCGCTGATGGTGTTGTGTATACGCCCGGGCAGCGGCACCATTAGCACCAGCAGGAGCAGAATCCAGAATACCTGCCGAAATACTTGCCAACCTCCTATTAGCAGCACCAGCCCCACGACCGCCAGGACGAATGCGTAGCGTTCCACTGACTCGTAAAAGTCCTGCAATCCGAAAAACACGGCCATTTCTGCCAGCAAGATAACGCCGATGCCCCACCAACAGGGACGAACGCGGCAGTTCCGCAGCACGGCGCGGTCTCGCCAAAGCAAGAACAAGGCGGCCAGCGGCACCAATTGCCCAACGGAGTAGTTCTGATCTCTCTGCCAGTCCTTGAACAACAGACTGACGGTGGGCCAGTAACTCCAAAGCAGCGACGCCAACACGGCGCCGACCGACACCGGCCAGAGCAAAAGTCGGCTCACCGGCGTCCTGGCCGGCGGGGCGGTAATGGGCGTGCGCTGCGGCGAAATCGTTGTCGATTGCTTAATCACGAGCCGAATCCTCGCCTGGGCCGAGTAGCATCTCGGCAGCGTCGGGCAAAACGGCGCGAAGTTCCGGGGTAAACGCTTTGGCGAAGTCCTGGACCGACCGGACGGCGTCGTCATAGTAAAGCTTGTGCTGCTCTGATGTGCTGCTGATTTGCACCTGCGCCATATAGCGGATGCCTTCCGAACCCCATCGCGCCTTGGACCTCAGCAAAGACACATCGGGTGAGTACTGCCCGTCGATGATGTAGTAATTCAAGACGACGACGGTGTTCTGACCTAGCCCGCCCCTGTCGAACCGGTAAACTCGGCACGGCAGTTCAGAGCCGGTTGCCAGCGGAAGCAGCAAGCCATCGGAGGCCTGGCGTGTCCAGCCTGCACCTGGGTAGCAGACCTCCGGCCGGTGCGGCATGAGGTCGCGGGCCCGGCCACCGTAGGCGACGAAAAGGACAACCGTCTCAGCGCCTCGCCGGTACACCCGGCAGACGTAAGCGTCGGCGCTGGTGGCGCGGATAACGGCTTCGGAAAGTTCTAAATCTTCGCCGCGCCATTGCCCAATCAGCTTGGGAAGCCGGTTCAGTTCCTCCAACGTCATCGGCGCGCTATCACTGGGCCGGTCCAGATAGCCGGCCAGCACGCGGTAGCCTGCACCACTGGCGATCAGCAATGCAACCGCCGTTGCCATTGCCGCGATAACCGGTTTTCGAGCGACAGTATTCATTCCCATTTTAGACTCAACTTCGCACCTGGCAAACTAAGTCCGAATTGTGCAGCCAGCCGGTTCTTCAGCCTGCCTTCTTCAGTCGGCCAACGTCTTGATGGAAACCGTCTGCTTCAATGCCCGCCGTTTTGCCGGACCTCGCACAACTTGTGCCACTTTCTAATCGACATCTTGCTGCTCAACCAACAGCGCCGGCCGACTGAGTCGCTCAGCCGCTCGCTGCTTGGCCACGATATCTCGATAGGCTCGCTGCACCTGTTCGCTCTGCAGTCCGAGGGCGGCACCAGCCTGGTCAGTGGAGATATCGTGCAGAAACGCGTACAGCAACAGGTCCATCTGATCGTACGACAGGGCGAAGTAGAATTCCTCCTGTGTTTGCGGCAAGGAGTAGGTGTCGGTGCTGGGTGTCTGGTTGCAGATTACATCCGGCAGCCCCAGATACCGCGCCAATGCGTAGACTTGTGTCTTGTAGAGGTGTGCGATCGGCTTGACGTCAGCCAAGCCGTCCCCGCCACGGACGAAAAAGCCCAGGTCGTACTCGAGCCGATTGGGCGTGCCGACGACCGCGTAATTGAGTCGTTCGGCGTGGTAGTACTCCAACAGCTTGCGGGTCCTCTGCTTCATGTTTGTCGCCGCGACGATTTGCAGATACACATCCACGGGCATGCGTTTCTTCTCCTGCAGGCCGGCGGGCGATTCAACGACCAGGTTGAAGTAGTTGACGCGTTCGCTGCCAAGCAGGTTCTCGGCGAGGGTTATCTTCTGTCGATACCCGTCTGCATATTCGGGGAAAACTCGGCGAATGGCTTCATCCCGTCTCCGGTAGCAGCCGAGGGCCTGAAGTGTAGGTGTGATGTTCTCAACGTCGTACTCGATGCCGGCGAACCCGCAGACAAGTTTTCCCTTGTCGGTGGTTTGGGCGGCGGAGTCGGCCTCGGGCAGCAGCAGTGCGTGAACCCGCTCGGCGCCCAGCGCCTTTGCCGCCAAGACCGCGCAGACGGAAGAATCCACGCCTCCGCTGACGGCCACAACCACCCCGCGCCGGTGCAGTGTCCTACCGACGGCCTCGCGGATCATCTCGGAAATTCGCTCAACGACCGCCTTGCAGTCTATGTCGAGGACCTTGGTGTTGAAAGCGGCCCGCGCAAGCGGCTTGCCATTCGTCGGTACATTAATGTGCTGCCTCCCAAATATTCGGGCTATTCCTGCGAAAGTGTACCAGGCTAACCCTTTCCTGTATAGTGGCTTCTGGGGGAGCGACTTTCCGGCGGAGCGCCTAATGTCGTTTTTGTCCAGCTGGGGGGGGTAAAAAAAACCTTCAATATGAGCAGTTGGCGGAGACTTGATCGATCTCACTCACAAACTCCCTGTGCCAGAGCGCCAGTCTCACGGCCAGTTTTGCCGCCCCTTCGCTCTTGAGGTGGACCAGATCGCCAAAATCGGAGTCGGCCTGTTGGCCGTTGCCCTGATTGACCACGCCGGAATTCATCAGGTCCACCAGGGGTGCGCCGCACTTCTGCGCCACGGAATCCAAGGCATGCAAGTAGGCCTCATAGCGATTGTCGGAGATGTGTCTTTGCCAATCGTCTCGCATGGGCATATTCACCAGCACGCACAGCCGACCCTTGGATCTCTGCTGGCTGATGAAGGCTTCGAGCGAATTCAGCGGCGGGCCGTTGACCTGGAGGTTACCCAGCCTGACAACCGCGTCCCACTTGGCCCTGGGCAAGGCGGAGAAGTCCTCGAACCCGCTGTACAGGCCGGCGCACTGCTTCTGCCTCAAGCGGCCGGTGGAGAGGGTCTGCATGAATCGGCCGAGGCGTTCACGTTGATCGAAGAGGCGTACACGGTAGAGCCATCGTGGCACCCTCTGCTCGACGAGCGAAAGAAACTGCTTGGTGGACTGCCGCATCTCTACGTTCCCGCAATTAAGATCGTTCGGGATGATGCCTATGTAGATCACGCTGGGGTCGCATCTGGTCAGATAGAATTTATCCAAGGCGGCTTTGACACCTTCAAAACTGGGCCCGTTGATTCCGGCATTGTAGGCCCTGACGGCCGATTCGCCGGCGACCGCCCGCTCGAACTGCCTCGGGTCGATCCCAAAATGGACCGGGGAAGAGCCGACGAACAACACATCGATCGTTTCGGATCGTTGCCGGAGTTGTTCCAGCCGCCCCGCTTTCAGCAGAACAGCTTCGGAG
>JABMQG010000222.1 GCA_013203365.1 Planctomycetota bacterium
CCTTGAAGAGGCGGGCGTAAAACGGACTTTGCCGGGCAATCGTGCAGATTCGCTGCAACTGCTTGAGCTGGTAGGCCCGAATCTGCTCGACGGGCCACCATTGCGACCTCACCGCAAAGCGCAGAGACTTCCGGAACCGTCTGCCGAGCAGATACTGCACCGGTACGATGCCCAGTCCCCTGCCGAGCAGCGCTCTTGGCCCAGGCCGAAGCCTATTCCAGAGATTTTTTCGCGAGATCGCCAACTTCATCTAAGTACCCTATGAGCCTGTTGCACAGTGCTTCCGAATCTAATCGTTAGATTCGACGGTTGCGTGAGAAAGAACCGGTCGCCGGTGCAATAGGCGTACAGCAACAGGCCCACCATCAGCGATTGATTGAAGGCCGAGTCGCCCACGCCGTCAGGCCAATATTGCATTCCATTGCTGAATGGTCTGTTGAGGTCCGTATCGCAATGCCGATTGACGGGCGGCCTGCGAAAACTCCGCCAGCTTCTGATCGTCGGTGAGCAGTTCAATGATTCGGTCGGCAAAGGCTTGCGGGTCTCGTCGGGGTACCAGGTAGCCGTTGCTACCCTCGGTCACGAGATCGGCAAGATCGCCGACATTGGATACAACCGCGGGCAGCCCGCACGTCATCGCCTCCATCATCGACAGCGACAGGCCTTCCGAATCAGACGTCAGGACGAAGAGTTTAGCCCTATTCAGCCACTCGCCGACGTCTTCTTGATAGCCGGTGAAGGTTACGCATCGGCTGATTCCCAGATTCTCCGCCTGCCGGGCCAAGGCCTGCCTCAGCGGGCCATCTCCCACAATGGCCGCCCGAAAGTTGGGCAGCGTCTCGGCTACGCGTTTGACGGCATCGAGAAAGACGTCGATCCGTTTGATCGGCACAAGCCGGCCGGTCATGATGGCGTCTATCGAGCGGGCCTGGTCGGCCAACAGGAACTTTTTTTGGTCAATGCCGCCTGATACCACGTGGAAGCGGGTCCGAACCCCCTTTTCGCGGAAGAATTTCACGGCCCGAGAGCCAACCGCGATCACTATGTCGCACGCATTGACGGCCCGGAGCAATCTTTTTTCCACGACCGGGTCGGGCGTACACATTCTCGCGAAGTAATTGCCTTCACCCCAAACCCCCCCATCGAGCACCTCGACCGGGCCGCCAACGCAGAAATACATGCTCCGCGCGCCGATCAATCGACCTGCTACGGTTGCGGTCAGTCCGTTGACCAACAGATGAAAGCCGCCGACCAGATGCGGACGAAGCCTGAAGGCGGCCCAAAAGAAGGTCACAAGACGGGCCGGTGTGGCGCCGACAATCTTGATAAGCCACTTGGGCGGGTATACGCCCGTGACCTTCGGCACAGGTGGAACGGGGTTCGTGGAGACCATCCACAGCCAAGCGCATCGGCTCGACGCAGAAAGTGGCCGTACGTGCGACAATATCCAGTTGTCCGAATCGAACCTGCCGGTCAACAGTATGCGTAAGCCTTTGCCGTCCCCGTCATTACGCGGCCGACCGCCAACAACCTCGGCCAGCGACATCGCTACGCATGTAGCTGCCGTGATCAGTCGGCAAGCACGATGAAAGAACCATCGCTTCGCACGCACTAGAAGCGGCGCAGCGTCCGACCCGCACGAACCTGTCGGCCGATCGGCGGGGACGTTGCATCGCACAGGCTTGTCTCGGCGAATCTTCACAGGCTTGGAAAATCCAGGAAGCCCCACGGGATAGTCACGCTGGGTCGCCCCGTCCGGTCGGGCGGATTGACCTGCACGTTTTCTAAAAGGATTCCATCAATCATAACACGACAGGCAACGTCATCCGGCAGTTGGAAAGTCAGCCCGGCCAGATCGGTCTTTTCAATCGCCCCGGCTGGAAAACCTTCACCACAAGGCATTCTCAAGTCAATCGTCACCTCGTTGGCCGAGCGGCTCGCCGACCAGGCGACCCAGTCGCGCGCCGCCAGGTAGCCCAGTGCGCGGCGCGTGGTGGTAACGAGCAGCCGGCCGGCGTGATGCAACCGGGCCAGCCGACGAAAAGCCGCCACCGCCGCCGGCTGGAACGGGACCGCCTGGTCCAGCACCTTGCCCAGGTGCGTGTATAATATGCAAACGCCCTGGCGGTCGATCAATCGCTTCAGCATCTCGTTCGTCAGTACCTGGTCGATGCATCTTGCGGTCTCACAGCAGCTGACCCCGCCCCAATGCGGGTTCGACCTGATGAATTCGAATATCGGAGCCCCGTCGCGAAGCCGTTCTGCTCGCAATACCCGGTTCGGGCGATGCATCGCATACTTGCCGTCACGGCTCCCCCATACACGCTTGGCAAGCTCCTTGGCAAGCGTCTTGCCGGATGCCAGTGGATGTCTTGGCGACCACAGGCCAGTCATCCTTGCCGGGATGTCCTGGCCTGTGACACTTGTCACCCGCCCGCGCCAGACATAGCGGATTCCGAAGGCGGTAGTAAGGTCGGCGTGGTATGCCTCGTGGCCCGGCTCGTCGCCGTGACCCAGCATTATGTCCGGGCCGAAATTCGTCGGTGCGGTCGCATGATCGACCCAGACTTGAAGCCAGCAACCGAAACGTGCCAGTTCCGCCAGCGCCATCTCGGCCAACCCGCGCGTCTTGGCCAGGTCGCCGTAGGAATGCAGGCAGTCGATGTGCCCGCTACGGATAAGCGACCGCACCATTTCTCGGCCGGCGTCGTCCGTGTTCCAATAGGAGAATGCACCGATCGGCATATCGAAGTAGATCGAATTGCCCACTTCCAGGCCCACGCCGGGACCCATAGCGGTCGAACCGGTCGTGTTCAGAAATCTCGCCGTCTCCCAATAGACTCGCCGGTCCGCTGTTTCATCAAGATCGCTGCATATCGCCAGCATGGCCTCATACGGATAAGGCAGCCTGCGCTGGGCAACGGATGCATCGCTCATGAGCGAAACAACCTCGATCGGCATGCATTCGCTACGGCTCATCTCGCCTCACGGAGCCATTGAACGAACCTCTGCACGCCTTCGGCAAATGGCATGGTCGGGGCATAGTCCAAGAGCCTTCCGGCCTTGCCCACGTCGGCAAAGGTGCGATCCACGTCTCCCGGTTGCATCGGCAGCCGTTTGACGATCGCCTCTCGGCCACAGGACCTGGCGACAGTCTCTATCATTTCGCTCAAAGGTATTGGGCGGGTGCTGCCGAGGTTGATGATCTCAAAGCCCTCGCATCGCTGCAACGACTTGCTTACACCTGCGACTATGTCGTCGATGTAGGTATAATCCCGGCTGTTGCCGCCGGTGCCGAACATTTCGATCGACTCGCCGGCCAAGATATTTCTCGCGAACTTATGGATTGCCAGGTCCGGCCTTTGCCTTGGCCCGTAGACCGTGAAGAACCGAAGGCAGAACACCGGCAGGCCGTACAGGTGATGGTAAACGTGGCACAGCAGTTCGCCCGCCTTCTTCGTCGCGGCGTATGGGCTGATCGGGTTGTCAACCGGGTCTTCTTCGGAGAACGGCACCTTCGTATTGTTGCCGTATACACTGCTGCTCGATCCGAAAACGAACCGTGGAACCTTATTTCCGCCGCCTTCGACGGACTGTTGTAACAGGTTCAACGTCCCTGCAACATTGGCGGCCTCGCATCCGAGCGGATCGAGTATGCTCGCGCGTACACCGGCCTTGGCGGCGAGATGGAGCACGGCGTCAAAAGGCCCATGCTTGCGATAAATCTCTCCGACCGCCTGTCGGTCGCGAATGTCGGCTTCGATGAATGTGAAGCCGCTACTATCGCGGGCGGTCCGTAGGTTGGCCTCCTTCGATCGGCGATCGTAGAACGGATCGAAATTATCCACGCCGATAACGACGTGGCCGCCGCCAAGGAGGTTTTCTGTGCAGTGCGACCCTATGAAACCGGCTGCGCCGGTAAGGAGAATTTTCACTGTACAGCCTCCGCCGTCATGGCCTGCCGTTGACGATCGGCCGACCGATGCTCACATAGGTCAAACCTGTCTCGCCCATCCAATCTACGTCGTAGAGATTTCGCCCGTCAAAGATAACCGGCTGGGCGAGTAGCGAGGCTATTTTGCCGAAGTCCGGCGTTCGGTACTCCTGCCACTCCGTGCAGATGATAAGCGCGCTGGCGTCTGGCAGGACGTCGTACATTTCACTGCAATACTCGATTCGGCTGTCACCTAGCACGGCCTGGGCTGTTTCGATCGCCTGGGGGTCGTGGGCGGCGACGGAAGCGCCGGCCCCTATCAGCCGCTGGATTATGGTCAGGGCGGGGCTTTCACGCACATCGTCGGTGCGGGCCTTGAACGCCAGGCCCCAGACCGCGAATTTCTTGCCGGTGAGCTTGCCGGCGAAATGAACACGTATCTTCGAGAACATCGACTCACGCTGGTGATCATTGGCCAGGTCCACCGCCTCGACG
>JABMQG010000223.1 GCA_013203365.1 Planctomycetota bacterium
CAAGCATCGGCAGCTTCACTCCCGCGATGTTTATGGTGTGGGTAATCACCTCCGCCGGCGAGGACAGTTCCTTTACGTTGATGCCGGCCAGGTCGTTGAGCAGCGCGCGGTATGGTTCGATCCTCGCCTGCGCCTCGCCCACCGCCGCCAGTGCTCTACGATACATCAACTCGGTCTTCAAAGCCGTCGCCTGAAGCTGCTGCTGCTTGAGCTTGAGCATAGGCAGATACCGCATTGACCTCGCCAGCACGTCGCGCTGACGCTTGAGCTCAGGCCGGGTTAGTTTGAACTTTCTTGCCATTTTGCACCGGTTGCTAAACTGTTACAGCCGACCCTTTGTAGGCCGGGTCTGTCTTTTCCGCCTTGGCAGCCAATTGCTCGGTCTTAGCCCTGTCTCCCAGCGATTTCGGCCAGTGCGCTTCAATGAGGGCACGGCGAATTCCCGTCTCGGCAGGTTCGAGGCATTCGGCCAGTATCTCCCAGCACAGGTCCAGGGCCTTTTCCAGTGGAATGTCCACCGACAGGTCCATGATCTTCGCTTCGAACAGCTCGCCGTACCTGAGCAGCTTTTCGTCCCAAGGGCTCATCTCGAAGCCCATCGATCGCTTTTCCCGAGACTCCCGGCACCCGGCGTACAATTGAATGCACGCGTCCATAATCGCCCGGTGATCGTCCCGGGTCTTCCCATTGACACGCTGTTTCAGCCGGCTCAGGCTGCCGAACGGCTCGATGCGCCCGTTGGTCAGGTAGAATTGCCCCTCGGTTATGTAGCCGGTGTTATCCGGCACCGGGTGCGTCACGTCACCGCCGGGCATCGTGGTCACCGCCAAAACCGTCACGCTGCCGGCGTCTTCAAAATCAACGGCCTTCTCGTACCGGCGCGCCAGTTGCGAGTACAAATCGCCTGGATACCCGCGGTTGGACGGAATCTGCTCCATTGTGATAGCCACTTCCTTCAACGCGTCGGCGAACGCCGTCATGTCCGTCAGCAGAACCAGCACGCGCTTGCCCTGCATGGCGAACGCCTCACCCACCGCCAGCGCCAGGTCAGGCACCAGCAACGTCTCAACCACCGGGTCGGCGGCGGTGTGGATGAACATGATCGTGCGGTGCAGAACCCCGCTGGCCTCGAAGGTGTTGCGGAAGGTCAGATAGTCGTCATGCCGAAGGCCCATCCCGCCGAGGATGATCACGTCCGCCTCCGCCTGCAGCCCTACCCGTGCAAGCAACTGGTTGTACGGCTCCCCGGGTGTCGAGAAGATAGGCAGCTTCTGCGAGACCACCAGCGTGTTGAATATATCGATCATGGGTATGCCGGTCCGAACCATCTTGTCAGGCAGTCGGCGCCTCACTGGGTTAACCGACGGTCCGCCGATCTCGATCATCTCGTCGTCCAGCGCCGGCCGATCGTCACGCGGCTCGCCCGAGCCGTTGAAGATCCGCCCCATCAGGTTCTCGCTGAAGACCACCTGCATCGGCCGACCCAGGAAACGAACCTTGTCGCCCGTGGAGACCCCTTGCGTGCCCGCGAAGACCTGCATCGACACATGATCGCCTTCAAGGCGAATCACCTGCGCCAGCGACGACCCTCGCCTTGTCTTTATCACAGCCAGCTCGTCGTACCCAATTCCGGTGGCCGTCACCGTGACGACGCTGCCGGCTACGTGCGTAATATGGTCGTAAAACTTCCTCACGCTCCACGCCCTTTCGTAGCGATGAATCCTCGGATTCGGTCCTGAAGCTTCTTGAACTCATCCGAATCCGTTGCCGCGTAATTCCAGTTGCGGAACAGGTCCGTGCCCTCCACCATGACCTTCCGGGCCTGCTCGCGGTCTTCAAACTCGAAGTTCATTCGCAATACTTCCAAAATCGTGTCGAACACCAGCTTCTGCCGGTCGGCTGAAGTCGCCGCGTCCACCTCGTCGAACGCGTTCTGTTGCAGATAGACATTGTCGAAGAACTCGGCCTTCAGCATTATGGTGAAGTCTTCGACGGTCGTTCCCTCTTCGCCCACCACCGCCATCATCTGTTTGACGTCGTTCCCTCGCCGTAGAAGGCCTTTGACGTACTGGACCTTTTCCGGCTCGATGATGCCGATGTACGTGCTCCACGAGTCCAGCGGATCAATGGCCGGGTATCGCCTCGCGTCGCTACGGGTCCGCGACAGTCCGTGAAACGCTCCTACGACCTTCAGTGTGCCCTGTGTGACGGGTTCCTCGAAGTTGCCGCCGGCCGGAGAAACCGTCCCGCCTATCGTCACCGAGCCGATCTTGCCGTTCTTCAGCCGCAGGCAACCCGCCCGTTCGTAAAAGCCGGCGATCCGGCTTTCCAGGTAAGCCGGGAAGGCCTCCTCGCCGGGTATCTCTTCCAATCGGCCCGAGACCTCGCGCATGGCCTGCGCCCAGCGAGATGTACTGTCTGCCAGAAGCATCACGTTCAGACCCATCTGGCGGTAGTACTCGGCAATCGTCACAGCCGTGTACACCGACGCCCCACGGGCCGCCACGGGCATAGACGATGTGTTGCAGATGATCACCGTCCGCTCCATGAGCGACTTGCCCGTTCGGGGGTCCGTCAGTTTGGGAAACTCCACAAGCGTCTCGACCACCTCGCCTGCACGTTCGCCGCAGGCGGCGACTATCACCACGTCCACCTCGGCGTGACGGGATGTGATCTGCTGCAAGACCGTCTTGCCGGCGCCGAACGGACCTGGAATGCAATACGTTCCACCGCTGACGATAGGAAACATCGAATCGATGATCCGAACCTTCGTTACCAGGGGCTTACTCGGCAGCAACCGCTCACGCGAGCAGTTCAACGCGACCTTGATAGGCCAGCGCTGCGTCATCGTGATCTTTCGTCGCTGGTCGTCGCCGCCGACAACCTCGGCGATCTGGTCGTGAACGGCATAATCACCGGCAGGGACGATCGACTCGACCTTCCACTTGCCTTCCCAACCGAACGGCACCATGATCGGGTGGGTGAAGATACCTTCAGGCACCGACCCCAGGGCCTCGCCCGCTTCAACCTCGTCGCCGACGGAGACGCTTGGCGTGAACGCCCACTTCTCATCACCGTCCAGCGCTTCCATGTAGTGGCCTGCCTTGAGATGAAGGCCGATCTTCTCAGCCAGCTTCGGCAGTGGGTTTTGGAGTCCGTCGTAAATCTGGCCCAAAAGCCCGGGGCCCAGCTCCACCTCCAGCATGCCCTCGGTAAATTCCACCGAGTCGCCGATCTTCAGACCTCGGGTCTCCTCGAAGACCTGCAAGTCCACGTTCCGCCCGCGAATTCGGATAGCCTCGGCCATCAATTTAGCGCCGTCATCTCGGCAACAGTGCGCAACGGAGTTTTGAAAGGCCGTGCCCTCCGCCTCAGCCGTCACCATGTTACCGAATACTGCAACGATTCTTCCGTCCACGGCTAGACCCACCTTCCATTTCTTCAGGGGTTGCCTATTAATCCTTCTTAAAGCGCCGCCAGCGATGCAAAAGAACCAGTCCACGGGCGTACGCCGCCACCTCGTCGATGCTAAACGAAAACCACACGCCACTGTCGCTTAGCCAGTCCCACCGGCCCTGGTCGAGTGCGAGCTGAGCCGCCAGCGGGTTTTCCGCCGACGACCACTGCCCAACGATATCCTCCACCTCGGCCTCTTTGTCTGCCAGCTCGGCGGCCACGATATACTCGTCAGCCGTCAATTCAAGCACCTTCGCCCGCGCAATGACCAATGCATTCCTAAGCGACACTTCGAAGCCTACCCATTCGCATAGGAACGGGCTGCCGAGGCTTTTGCCTATCGCCGCGACGTGTCGGAAATAGGCCTCCCAAGTCGCATCGTCGCCGATCAGCCTTTCCTTCTCGCCTTCAACCTGCAGATACCCCGGCAGCGGCGCCTCACCGCGAGATTGCTGCTCAGTCAGAACCGCCGGAGATGCCTCCTCCAACTCCCCGGCAAGCACGCCCTGACGCAACATCAGATCGTGCTCCAACAGCACAGCCGTCACCGCAGCATGCACTTCGGGCATGTCGGCCGAACGCTCGCACAACTCGGCCAACGATATCGGCGGATTCTCGCCCAACCCCGGCAACGCCGGCAGGGACGTCATAAAGTAGTATTGGTAGGCCTGCATGACCATGCGGCGGTCCTCATTGCCCCTTTACGTCGGCCAGGGCCCGATCGAGTACCTCGCGAAGCCGGGCGCTCATGTGTTCCTTGAGCACGCCTACGATCGATTCCACCGTCACCTCCACGGTCGAATCGCCAACGCGATACTCAAACCCGTGCCCGTGAAGCGCTCCCTTGAGGTTCACCTTTGGGCGGTCCGCCTCACTCCGCGTGTCGCCGAGATACTTCAAGGCCCAATCCGCCACCTGCCCCATCACGTCTTTGCAGACGTTGATCTGCACCATCTGGGCGCCGTGGGAATCCTGCTCGGCGTAATTGACCACGGTGTCGTGGATCAGTTGCAGCAAGAAGTCTTTGTCGCACAGAGTCTTATCGACCTCATGCGACAGCAGGGCTTCCACCGCCTTGCCGATGGCATCACGGAATGACAACACCGCATCGCGTATCGCCAGGTCCAACTCGCTTTGCTGACGCTCAGTGAGCCGATCGGCGGTCGCCTTGGCCTCGGCGATAATAGACTCACCCTTCGCCGTCGCCTCGGAGATCGTTCGTTCCGCCTCGGCCTGGGCCTCTTTGAGAAGCTTCTCTGCCGCCTGTTTGCCTGCTTCCACACCCTCGCCGTGAAGTTTCTCAACAAATGCTTCAATTGTTTGAGCCATCATAATACCTTATAAACAAGGAGGTTAACACCACTACGCCTTCTTCGAACGCCCCCCACCTTACGTGGCCTTCTCACCTGGCCACTTCACACCGTCCAGCTAAAGGTTCGTCGCAATGGCGCATACTTTCGACAATTGCTGCAATACAATCATCGGCAGAATCAGGATGGGTCATTGTTTTTTTCGCCGAACCTGTGCAAAGTCTTTCCAGGTAGCCGCAGCTTATTGCATTTTAACAAAACGGGCAAGCTATACATACACCTCAGGCCCGGCGGGCGTAAATTTGGTGAAGCACCAAATTTCAAGGGCGATGCTTTACCGCCGCCGATGGTTGGTCTAGACTAGCAGAGGTTATGGAGCCTTACCGTGTAAATCTCGATGTGTACAACGGGCCTTTGGACCTGTTGTTGTACCTCATTCGCCGGGACGAGGTGGATATATACGATATTCCCATCGCCCGGGTTACCGAGCAGTATTGCCAGTACGTGGATCTCCTCAAGGGCCTTGACCCGAATCTCGCGGGAGAGTTCCTGGTCATGGCGGCGACGCTGATCGAGATCAAGTC
>JABMQG010000224.1 GCA_013203365.1 Planctomycetota bacterium
CCGCCCCCGGCCGGGGCAAACCATCGAATACATCCACTGCACATCATACCGACCATTTCATACCAACATCGTTTATGAGCTCTCTCAACTCTTGCCTAGCTGTCTCCCAACGCCTGGCCTTATTGATTTCCCCCACCGATTCGTATAGTTCCGAAAGTATGTTCGCGATGTCGATCCTGCACATGAGGAGCCTTATTCCACCTGCTTGTTCCACCGTTTGATCGGCCAGGCGACGACTTTCCAACTCAAGGTAATCGGTCAGTTTCCGCCATTCTCGGGGGGGCTTTCTCGTGTTTCCGCCCAGGACCGCATAGACCTGCGGGCTCGGTCGCAGTCGGGCCGCATCCAGCAGGGCCTGTCTAAGAACGTTATTTTTGGTTCGGACGGCAGAGGATGTCAGGCACATGGCCCTGCTGAGGGCTGCGATGCCCTCGTCAGGATACTGCAATTGGCCGGCTAAAATCTTGCCGATCAATCCCCGCGTGGACTCTACCGTCACGTCGGCAAGAACCAAGTTATACCCGTCGAAGTAGATCACCGCCCACAATGCCTGCGGGCCCATAGTGAGGGTGCGGATGAGCTTTGCATACTTACCACCACCTGGAATGACAACCAGGTGCACGTCATTTTCTGAAAGGACTTCCTGAGACGGTTTGATCGCCAAACCGATTGCCTGGAGGTAAGTCTTCTCGTCGTGCACCTGCTGGGCGCGACCCCCGATCCACAACTTCAGCTTCGGGCAGCGCCACCTGAGGTAGCCCTCCCAACGCCAATCGTTATAGACTCGCCCCGTAATGTCATTGGCGGCCAAAAACTCCGCGGCGTCCCCGGGGAAATTGCTGCTGAAAAAAATCATCCGCTGGGCAAATGTCTCCCGTTCTCGCAACGGATTGTCGAGCCGATAATGTCTGACCTCTCCTAGTCCCATGTGAACCGCCAGGGCAAGGACCAGCCCCGCGGCAACTGCAGTCGGCACAATATGCCGGCGGACACGCAACGCCCATTCCAACCGGCCCGCCAGGAAAGGTCCCAGCACGACAAAGACCATCGGTACGAATCGCCTTGCCTTTACCGCCATAGCGATAACGATGCCGGCCAACACCAGGTCAAACAGGGCCGTGCCGACCTGCTGGGCCGTCAATGCTTTGCATTTTCCAGCCTTCTTGCGGCGAGGGGTACGCAATCTGGCCAATAACTGCCAGACCGATAGTCCCGCCGACAGACACACGACAACGAAGAACTCCTTCACCGTGCCAAACCCGATGCCCGAGCAAAAGATAGGCCGCCATTCACTGACCCTTCGCCAGACGTCGCTACGGCCGACAACGAAAGGGTGCAGCAGATTAGCAAGCCCGAATGGATTTACGATCGCTGTCAGAAGCACCCCACCCATCGCCGCCGCCGGCAGAGGCCAGTGTCGCCGCACCGCAGTGTTGACGCCTTCTCGCACAGCCGTCGGCAGAAACTGGCACAATGCCCATAGCCACAGCATCCCCAGACCAAAAATGAATCCCCCGTGAACGTTCGCCCATATTAACACTGCCAACATCGCCAGCCATATCCGATGAGGTCGGCCCCTGCTGCGGTACAGCAGCCAAACAAGCAGTGGAGTAAACATCAGACTCATCAAGTTGGGGCGCAAGTCGATGTAACCATAGCCCGCAAGCGCCATCGCCGCCGACGTCAGCAAGGCCATCGGCCATCCAACTCCTCGCTGCCTTCCAGTCAAGGCGATGAACGACACCATGCCCACCAGCAATAATGCCTTGAAAACGAGGAGCCCCGTTTCACCCATCGCGGAATTTGAAAGATAATACAGCAGGTGCGTGCCCCAATTCTGGTTTATCCACACCCGCCCGGCCGTCGTGAAGCACCAGTCGTCCGGCTGGCCCAGGCGACCTTCAACAATGTCCCGGCCGCCGGCAAGACCCACGTACAGATCCCCGATCGGGCGCGGAACGGCCCACACCACCGCTAGGAGTATCAGGCCAGTCCCCAGACATATCCCCAACAGCACCATCCGCCCACGCCGGCCGATTTCCCGCCGCTGTGGGCGTTCCTCAGGCACCTTTCCCCGCATGTGTTTGCCCCTTATGCCAGATTTTCCCCATGAGACTCCGATCGCAGTCGGAGGGAACCAATTGCTCATCGCCGACAACGGAGATGCTGCCCCTAATCATTGCTTGAGCAATTAACTTTTTTTTGGAGGCCCCCGGGAGATGCCTCTACTACCACCAGCCTGCGCCAAGCTGCATCCACAAACCAACGCCGCTTTTTTGGGCTGGCCGTTGCTTGCCGCCGGCGTCCTCACGCCACCTGCAAGACTATATTAAGTCGTTAAATACGCTGAGGATGCAGTCATCACCCCGCTGTCCGAAATGAGGCGGCAACCCCAAAACGACCCTCTTAGCCGCTACTCAGGACAATTTGCGAATCTACCACCTGCGCAGTCGCTTGTCAAGGGCCGATAATCGCAATTTGCGATCAAAATTGAAGATTCAAACTCGACTTCGTTCCAAGTAACCCTCTTGACAATGGCCCAGGCTGCCCGAATCATGTTATGGAGACCTGATCTGACCATGGAAGAAGGTATGTTCAACTTATTAACCTGTTGAGCCGACAAGCACGACATGCCCAAAAAGGCTGGCAAGACAACACGAACAGGCACCAACCACTCAGCCACTGCGGCGTCGATGGGTAGCCGAGGACTGGTGATCGTCGAATCCCCTGCCAAAGCCAAGACTATAAGTCGTTACTTAGGCGGTAATTACGTCGTAACTGCCAGCATGGGCCACGTGCGCGACTTGCCAAGTCGTACGATGGGCGTGGACATCGAACACGATTTTACCCCAACGTACGAAATAACCCCTGATCGGCGCAAGACGATCGCCCAACTGAAAAAACAAGCCAACAAGGCCGACATTGTCTACTTGGCAACCGACCTTGACCGTGAGGGCGAGGCCATCGCCTGGCACCTGGCCGAGGCCCTTGCCCTGCCGGACGATCGCATCCGCCGGGTGGTCTTCAACGAGATCACCCGCTCGGCGATCCAGGCGGCGTTCGAGCAGGCACGGGTGATCAACCATAACCGCGTATACGCACAGCAGGCCAGGCGAATTCTGGACCGGATCGTCGGTTATGAGATTAGCCCCTTGCTGTGGCGCAAGGTGGCCCCGGGCCTGTCGGCCGGGCGGGTGCAGAGCGTCGCCGTCCGCCTGATCGTCGACCGCGAGCGGGAAATCAACGCGTTCATGCCGGAAGAGTTCTGGCGCATGGAGGTGCCCTTCAGCGTGGACCTGCCCGGTGCGGCCGCCTGCGGCCAGGCTTGGCGGCAATTCATGGCAACTGCCGACGAGAAAGGCAATCCGCCTACCCGTCAGGCCCAGGCCCAGTGGCTCGCCCAGCACGGTGGCTTCTGGTCGGAACTGACCCACTGGCAAGGCCAGCGTGTGGACCTGTCAGACGCCACCAAGTCATGCCTCATCGCCGAGGCGCTGGGACTGAAAATCGAAAGCATCGAACGATCGACCGACCCCAACGCCAAGGGCCCCGCTGCAAACCTGGTCAAGCTCAAGACCTCCCTGTACGGTCCAGGCAGCACCGAGTTGGCCGTGAAATTAGCCGTGGAAACCCTCTCGAAACGGCAGACCACCTCCAAGCCTCCCACACCGTTCACCACGGCCTCGCTTCAGCAGGCGGCCAGCACGCAACTGCGTTTCGCCGCCAGCCGAACGATGCAAGTCGCCCAACAGCTTTATGAAGGTGTGGAACTCGGCGCAGAAGGCAGCGTCGGGTTGATAACATACATGCGTACCGATAGTCTGAATCTCGCCGGCGAGGCGGTGGCGGCGGCGCGATCGTTCATCAACGATGAATTCGGCGGCAAATATCTGCCCGAAAAGCCCAACCGTTACTCCGCTGCCGGCCGGGCGCAAGAGGCCCACGAGGCCATCCGGCCAACAAACGTTACCCGCCGGCCGGAGGACCTCCGCAACAACCTTACCGAGGCCCAATATCGCCTCTACAAGCTGATCTGGTCCCGATTCGTTGCCTGCCAGATGACACCGGCCGTCTGGAGCGTTACAGATGCCGTGATCGCGGCCGACACCACTGCCGGTAAGGCCCAGTTCAAGGCCGTCGGCCGACAACTGTTGTTCGACGGCTTTATGATGGTCACCGGCGTATACTCAATCGGCGGGGACCAGATCCTGCCTGCCATGCAGGAGAACCAGCCCGTAGCTCCGATCGACATAATCCCCACCCAGCGGTTCACCCAGCCGCCCCCACGCTATACCGAGGCATCACTGGTCAAGACCCTGGAAGCCGAGGGTATCGGCCGACCCAGTACCTACGCCAATATTATCCAGACTATCCAGGACCGAGGGTACGCCGAGCAGCGAGATCGGCGATTCTTCGCCACGGCGGTTGGTATGAAGGTGACCGACAAGCTGGTAGAGTATTTCCCTCTCGTGATGGACCTGCGGTTCACGGCCCACATGGAAGACCAGCTCGACGGAATCGAAGATGCCACTCAGAACTGGGTGACCGTGCTCAAGGAATTCTACGGCCCGTTCAAGGAAAAGCTCGACCATGCCCGCGAGCAGATGCAACCCGCAAGGGCGGAGACCGAACCATCGGAATACGTCTGCGAGGAATGCGGCAAACCGATGGTCTACCGATGGAGTAAGAACGGCAAGTACCTGGCCTGCACGGGCTACCCTGAGTGCAAGAAGACCCACCCCGTCGACCTCGACGGAAAGAAGGTCGCACAGAAAATCGTCGCCGGCGCATGCCCCGAATGTGGCGCCGACATGATCCAACGCCGAAGCAAATTCGGACCGTTCCTCGGCTGCGTACGCTACCCGGAGTGCAAGGGCACATGCCCCTGCGACCAGAACGGAGACCCCTTGCGGGTGGTCAAAGACGACCAGATCAGTGGAGAGTGCCCTAAGTGCGGATCAAAAACAATCGTCAAACGCAAGGGCCGACGGGCCTTTCTCGGCTGTCAACGCTACCCTGAATGTGACGGCACCTCCCCAATCCCGGAGGGCGTCCACCTGGCACCGCCCCCTAAGGCGCCGGTCGAGGATACCGGACTGATCTGCCCAAAATGTGGCAAGAAAAACCTCGTGATCCGTCAAGGCCCGCGAGGGCGGTTCGTCGCCTGCTCGGGATTTCCAAAATGCAGGAACAGCTTCAACCTCGAACTGTTGGAGCAGGTCGCAACGACCATCCAGGCCAAAGGCGATGCCCAGTCCGTTATCGACGGCGACAAGGCAGGGCGAAAACCGGCAAAGAAAGCCAAGACTGCAAAGAAATCCAAAACCGCCGGGAAGGCCAAGACGACCGTGTAGCACCTGAGCAGAATCCCCTTTCGCCGGAAATCAAGGCTTCATCTCGACAACAAGGCTAAGAGTCTGTCTGCTGCATGTCAGGTGTGTCCTTTGTGGTGAGCCCCTCGAAGGTATATACTCCTTCCCCATGGCTGAGACGAGCCGACCAGATGATGTGCCTGGCCCCACGGCGGCTGTGGCTTGGCGGGTTTTCGTAATCGAACGCTGCGCTACACTGGGGGTGCTGGTAGTGCTGTGCCTGACGAGTGAGCCTTTGGGCTCCTGGCTGGGTAGGCAAGCCGGTAACTGGACTGGGCCGATTGTGGCCGTGTCGGCCGTCTTCGCCCTGGTCGCAGCACGATTGAGCAGCCCGGTGTGGGGCCGGCTGATAGCTAACTCCAAGCCGCCTGAATACGCATCGGCGGATCACTTCTGTTCGGGCATGTCGGCCTTGACGCCCATCGGGCTGGCAGTCGTCTTTGTGGCCAATTCGCGGCTGGGGATCGCCTCGGGTGTGCTGTTGGCGGTACTGCCGGTGATTTGCCGATGGCTTGTCGCCAGGCGGATCGAAGGGGCAATATCCGGCCCCGTTGCCGTGCCGCTTCCTGCCGCCGCCGAGCGCTTGCTGGCCGAGTCGGGCTTTGCCCGCACCGACGTGTTGGAGAAGGAGATGTTCGCCAACACACCCGCCTGCCTGGTCGCCTGTCGGCACAGTCCGCGTATCCTGCTGGCGCCGACGCAACTGCGGGCATTTGCCGATTCCGAAGTCACTGCATGCATCGCCCATGAGCTGGGGCATTACCGTTACCGCCGCATCGACAACATGCAGACGTTGGCTGTGCATGCGGGCTGTCTGTTCGCCAAAGCAGCGGCAGCCGGTGCAATC
>JABMQG010000225.1 GCA_013203365.1 Planctomycetota bacterium
GGCCTGTACAGCCTGCAACTGGGCGATGCCGAGACGGCCGCGATCGCCTTCCGCCGGGGTCTGGAGGCCGACAAGATGAGCAAGGAGGCCTGCCGCGACGACTTCACACTGGCGTACTGGGGGCTGGGCATGGCGGTGCTGGAGACTGACCCCGATGGGGCACGCGTCGCTTTCGAGCGATGCGGCCTGGGCAAGACGCCCGAGACGGTGTCGCAGGAGAACGTGGTGTTCGTGGTGTCGCTCGGCCGGGCGCCGTGGAAAGAGTTGTGGGGGCTGTACGGCGAGCAGGACCGTTTCGCCCCGTCCGCCTACGAGCCACGGAGCGTGGAGATCCTCGTGGACGGTGAGTCCGTGGGCAAGGGGCTCAAGGTGATCGATCTGTTCCAGCAGTCCCAGGGCGTGCCGCGCAGCGGCAAAGACGTGGGGCAAGCCGGTAAGGCGGTGGGCAAGTTACTGGTGGCGGCGTTGGCGGGCGCCGTGGGCGGCAGCAATGCCCAGAACCTGGTCGAGTCGGCCTGGTCGGTTAAGGCGGACACCCGCACCTGCTACATGCTGCCCAACGAGGTGCACGTGCTGTCGACGCGGATCGCGCCAGGCCGGCACACCGTGCAGGCGAAGTTCTTCAACGCCGCCGGCGCCGAGCTGCCGAGGTACGGCCAGGCCTGGCATTATGTGGCCATCCCCCAGAAGGGTCGCAACTACGTCATGCTGCGCAGCGAGTTCGACCGCTGCAATGTCCAGGGCCCCATCGCTTTTACCCGCGTCAACAAAGTCAGAACCAACAAGAAGTCTGGCGTGACGACGATTCGCTTCCGTGCATCCAACCTGCCCGGCGCTAGCGTCGGCCAGACGGTTCGGGTATGCCACTTCTATCGGCTGACCGAGAACCGGTGGGACATGGCTTATCACTGGCGGTATCAGCCGCTGATCTACAACGGCAAGGGCCAGCCAATGGGCTATCCGGGCGTAAGGCTGCGGATGCAGGACTACGAGGTCGGCCTGGTGGGCCTAGGCGAGATCACGGAAATCAAGGGCGAGCAGGCCATAGCCAAGTTGACGTCTCTGACCACCGGCTACGTGCCGAAGGCGGACGACATGGTAACCGCGGCCAAGCCGCAGGGCCGACTGTGGCGGTGATGGATACACGGAATAAGCCCGTCGACACCGTGTTGGCGACTGGCAAACGAGGGAGCTGAAGGATGACTTGTGTGACAACCAAGAGCCTTTTTTTTCTAGTTGTGGTCCTGATTGTGGCGGCTGGACTGGCAGGTTGCGCTAAGGATCCGCAGGTCAACGTCACCCCTTTCGTCATGAAGCCTTGCGTGGCCCGGCCGGCGGCGCCGACCGAGCCTGCGCCGGACTCGGTCGTGGCTCCGTGCACGCGGAAATACGAAGAAGCAATGGCCGGCAAAACTTTACTTGGCCAACGATAACACCGGCCCCATAGCGGGCCAATTGGCCGACAAAGGAGTATCGCAATGGTGAGCAAACGTATGGGTGCAAGCGTGGCTTTGTGGGGCGCGGTGCTACTGGTCGCCCTGACGGCCGCCCTGTTGAGTGGGTGCAGCCCCAAACCAGTCCCGGGAACACCCGAAATGCCGCTTCAGTTGCGGGAGAAGATCATCGCCAAGGACAGCAAACTATCACGGCATCTGCGCGTGGTGCATCACAAGGCCGAGCGGACTAACGGCGGCCTGCTGCAAGTCAAGCTGGGCTTGGATAATGCCGACGACGATCAACTGTGGTGCGACATCCAAGTCGTCTTCCGCGACTCCGACGGCTTCGAGATCGAAAGCACCAACTGGCAGCCGTTGCTGCTGACGGCCGACCAGGTTACCTATTACGAGACGAAATCCCTGTCGCCCAAGGCGGCGGATTACACGGTATTCCTGAAGAACGCCCGAGAGAGCGTCGCCCATTGACGCACCGGCCTTCTCAAGGCCGGTGTGGCGCATCGAACTAGATGGAGTCACAGCCATGAAACACCTGTCCTGCATCGCGGTGCTTGTCGGCCTGACGGTATTATCGTTGCTTATTGGCCTGGGATGCCATGCGCCCAAATCGCCGCCGCCAACGGTGGTGGTACCGCCTCCGGTTGACTCCTCCCTTACCCAGCCCGCCGCCATGCATCACTATAAGCACGAGGTGCGCATCGGCGGCGCCGGCCCGGCAATGCTCCAGGCCATTCGCGATGAATACGTACTGGCCGTCGCCCGCGTCAACGACACCAGCAAGACCGGCACGCCCTTCGGCGACACCCAGGTCACCACGCCGGTGATGGATGTGGCGGTGAAGGTGGTCGCACAGCCCGGCCAGACGACGCACGCCAAGGTGGGCGTGGATGATTCCCTGCGACAGGAGAAGCTCACCGCCCAGCCGACGCCGACCGGTTTCGGTCAGCAGGCCCGCGCGAGGCTGATGTCGTACCTCGTAGAGGCCAGGCACTTCACCGTGGTGGAGAGGGAGAACATCAACGACATAGTGCGCGAGATACAGTTCGGCCAGTCGAAATGGACGGCCAAAGGCGACCAGGCCCTGCCGGCCGGGGAACTGGAGTCGGTCAAGTACATCGTGGCCGGCAATCTGGAATCCAATCCCCAGGCCCTTGTGACCCGCGAGGTCACGGCCGACAACTGGGCTGACTCCCCCTCATTCCCCGAAGACCAGAGCAATCAGAAGGCCTACATCTTCCGCCTGCGAATGTACAGCGCGCGGACCGGCATTGTGGCTGCCGTCGGCATCGGCTACGGAGACACGCCGGATGAGGCGATGAAGACCGCTGTCAACGCACTGGCGGCCGAAGCGGTGCGGCAGTACAAGGTCGCGCATCCATAAACGGGCCAGAGCACTGGCCGGCAGGCGCTGTTATAGCCGCTTCACCCGGCCTTTTCGCCTCGTCGAACATTGCGGCCAGGTTCTCTATTCTCACGTCCGGTAGCACGGCCTCGTGGCTGGGCGAAACGACGTACCCGGGGCACAGGCACCGCTTGTTGTGCCTCACGGCCGACCGCACCTCATCCGGCGTGCCCTTGCGCAGCAAATAATGCACGTCGACGCCGCCGACGAACATCAGCTTGCCCTTGAACTGCCGGGCCAGCTCCTCAGCCGCCATGCCCTCAGCCGAGATCTGCATCGGGTGCAGGGCCTCGATGCCAATGTCGATGAGGTCCGGGATGAACTGCCGAATTGACCCGCAGCTGTGCAGCCAGACGTGCAGGCCGTAGGATATCGCATGCTCCGTCAGCCGTCGAAAGCTTGGCAGGACGAATCGGCGGAAGTGTTCGACGCTAATGACAGGTCCACGTTGCGTACCCAGGTCGTTGCCGAAGAAGTACAGATCCATCAGGTCCGCCGCCTCGCGGAAGATCAGGTCGTTGCAGGCGAGGTGGAAGTTGACCACGTGGTCGGTTATCGCCTCCACAACAGCCGGGTTCGTATGCATCTTGATGAAGTATTCCTCTTGCCCGATCAACCAGCCGATCTCGTGGAAGAACGGCGCCCAACTGCCCCCGATAATGGCGCAGTCGGAAACCTTTTGACATTTTTCGCGGATCTGGCTGACGTCGACGCCCCGGCTGTCCGGCCAAGGCAGGGCATCCACCTCGGCAACGGTCTCGCACGCGGCGGCCTTGACGCCTGGGGGCATCTGGAACGGCTCGGGTCGGTCGGGGTCCTTCCAGACAAGGCCGGCCGTCCAGCGGAAATCGTCACCTATGGCCCGCAGCAGCGTTTCCTCGGTATGCACGCCGTAGTATTTGAACAGGCCGTCCATAACCTCTTGCGTCGGCACGCCGTGCCACAAGGGCGTGCGGTCTGGCCAATTGTGCTTCAAGGCCGCAAGCACACGTTCCTTCGAGGTCATCTCATATCCTTATCGTTGTGCGGCGTTCGCCCTCGACAGCAAGAGCATTCAGCAGCATGGCGGCAATCCTAGAGCATTTTCCGATTGAGATGACGTACGGAAACGGAACGTTTGGCCCCTGTTTCAGGGCCAAACCGTGTTTCGCATACGACAGTCTTTTCGCAAATTGCCATAAAAAAACTTTCATGACCCCATTTCTTTCCACTCTTGGGTTAGGAGCTTGGTACCTTGAGGGTTGGACGTGCACCAAGTATGCGGGCCGGAAGGAAAAGCAGTGCTTTCAGAAAGGCAAAGATCGCGTCTGTGCAAACACCCAGAAGTCTGAATGGCAAGGAAAGCAGCCATGCGACGGGGTAGAGAACGAGTGTCGCAAGGGCTACGACTGGGCAGATCAAGAAAATGACGATCCAAATGATGACCCCAATAAACAGTCGCATAGAGGTACTCCTTTCCTCTCTGAATTCTTACTGATAGGAAATTTGCTTTCGAGTCTCGTGTGGTCAATGGAGCGTCAGGGCCTCCTGGCCGACGGCGGGGTTGGGGGTCAACTATTTTTCAAATCGCTTTCACTTGCTTTTCTTCTCCTGCTCTGTCTTCTCTGTCCAGCCATTAATCCAGCCAAACCAGCACCAAGCAAAGCACCAGTAACAGGTTCGGGGACCGGTGAATTCGTATCATACCCATACATGGGCTGGAAGATGGCCCAGTCGAAGATGTCAACGTCGCCATCTTCGTCCAGGTCGCCCTCATCGTAAACGGCGCCGATAAGCTTGCCGTAGTTGGGCTGGAAGATCGCCCAGTCGAAGATGTCTACGTCACCGTCGTGGTCCAGGTCGCCC
>JABMQG010000226.1 GCA_013203365.1 Planctomycetota bacterium
CCACCGAAGACCCTATTGGCAACAAGGTTGCCACCGCCGTCGCCCAGCCGATCGTGCTGAAAGAGATGGATTAGTACGCGGATCGACTCGCGCGCGGCAAACCGGGAGTCCAGGTAACAAACCAATCGCAAATCGCAAGGCACGATTTGAAAGCCGCAAATGTTCGCAGGCCGCCTGGGCCTTTTCGCAAGACAAGACCAGAAATGAAATTCACCAGCACTGAGGAACCGCAGACGGGGTTTCGCCGTTGGCTTGAAGTTGATTGTCCCGGTCCACAGCCGGTGCCGGCGTGAGGCTACGCTCACCGGACGACTCCTTTGATGCAAACCAGGATGAGACTTTGCCCCGGCCCATGTCCACGGCCTCGGTTACCTTCCGGCCTGTAGCCGACCAGTTGATCCGCTGAGCGTGGACAGTCAACCAACCGAGAATGTCCGGGCTGTTCGGCAGCCGACCAAAATGGTAGCTGCCCAGGCAGAGTGCACAAACTATTAGTAGTGACAGCAGCTTTCTCATGGCACTTCCCCGTCAACGCAGTGAATGCAATTGGCGCGGGGCGACCGTACGGGACCCGTCCGCACCTTCTGCCCTGACATCATTAATTATACATCTCAGATGCCGTCCGTGTCGGGCGTTTTTGGAATAAAAACGAACCCGGCCGGTACGCCGCACCCGGTGCGACCGGTACAGTCGTCAGTGCCTGCACATCAACGGCTGTTTGGGGACTGAATCGCCCTTGGGCTCGAGCCGGTGGGGCAGGTATAATTCGTGCTATGATAAACCCGACAGCCGATTACGAAAAGGCCGAGGCCAGTTTCCGTGCGGCAACGACACCCGCCGAGCAACTGGAGTCACTCCAGGAAATGCTGCGCACGATCCCCAAGCACAAGAGTTCCGAAAAAGCCCAGTCGGACATCAAGCGCAAGATCAGCACCTTAAAGAAGCAGATAGCCCAAGCCCCGCGCTCGAGCGTGGCACACGTAGACCCATACCACATACCGCCCGGCGGGGCCGGCCAAGTCACTCTGGTTGGCCTACCTAACACAGGCAAGAGTTCCATCGTCGCCGCCGTAAGCAAAGCCACAGTCAAGGTGGCGGACTATCCCTTCAGCACGACAGCACCCGTGCCGGCCATGTGGCGATGGAATGACGTGCAGATACAGTTGATCGATACTCCACCGATCACCGCAGAGCACATTTCCGGGGGGCTTGTTAACCGCCTGCGCCTCTCCGACATTATTGCCGTTGTCGCCGACGCAGCCAGCGGGGACAGTCTCGACCAGGTGGATATCGTGCTGGATGTCCTGTCGCAGCGAAAGATAGAACTGTTCGACCGGCCAGCCGTTCAAATCGACAGCCCCGTTCCTGAGGGCAAGCCCGGTCTGCTGGTCGTTACACATGCCGACGCGGTCGACCCCGAGGAGATCGCCGCCATGGCCGAACTGCTCGACAATAAGCTCGCGCTATGTCCTGTGGACTGCGTCGGGGGAGTCGGGTTCGAACAATTCGTCCAGCAGATCTGGCGGCTGCTGCACGTGTTGCGCGTCTATACCAAACGCCCCGGCGAAAAAGTCGAGCGAACCGAACCGTACACGCTCCAGATCGGCTCCACAGTCGAAGACCTTGCCGGGGCCATCCACCGCGATCTGCCCGAGAGGCTCAAATTCATCCGTATCTGGGGCGATGGCAGACTCCCCGGTCAGCAAGTCCAACGCACCGAGCAGCTCAAGGACAAGGACCTGGTGGAAATCCACGAGTGACGCCACTGAGGCAACTGATGCCGCCACCATACGGCCGGCGACAACCGAGCCGCCAATGCCAAGATCAGCGCCGCGGGGATCGCGCTTGCGGGGATAGTGAACCGTCTCCTGTTCTGCCGCCTCTGCTGTTATTTGCCGCGTTGGGTCAGAATGGAGATTCGTTGTCGCGCGAACTCCACGTTCATTCCTTTGGACAGTTCATACTTCAGCGCATCGCGATAAAGTTGCACCGCGCGGTCGCGATGGTGGAGCTGAAAATCAGCGACCATCGCGGCCCGATAACGGGCAGGCTCGCTGATTTGCGGGTCCCACTCCCATGCCCGCTGGTACCACGCCACTGCACGATGATGCTCGTTGAAGTAATTCGCGTAGAGTTCGCCGATGTAGTAGGCGCTCAAGGCGATACGCGTACTGGTTGGATACTCGCGCACCAGTTGCAGGAACTTCGTCAACGCCACGCGTAGCTTTTGATAGTCCACAAAGATCGGTACAGGCCGGGCGATCTTGTACAGCCTCATCGCCTCATCATAGAGAGTCTCCGCCTCTGCTATGACGGCCACGGGTCGCAGATCAGCCGGAGGAACCTCGGCGGAGAGTATGTACGAGTAATGCCGAACCGAGTCGAATCGCTTGTGAATGCTCTTGGCCAGTTCGCACTTGAAATCCTGCGCACCGGAGTGGTAGAAATCGATCAGATCATCGACCGCGGCCAGATAGTCGCCTCGAGCGGTGATGACGGATTCAATCAGCGCGGCCTCCGAAACTCGATCCAGCGGCATTTCCTGCTTTGTCGGTGCGGCCGTAATCCCATCGAACGTGAAGGTCTGCGCCCGGTGGGTGTTTTCCAGTTCTTCCGCCGCCCATCGACCCTTGACGTACGAGCCGACCCGATCGTAATAAGCCTTCAGGACACTCAACTGATACTGATATATCGCGAGTGTGTCGGTAACCTTCTGGGCGGCGGCGGTCTCGGCCTCGCCAGCCGGCGTCAGCACCTTCACCACATTCCCTTCGGCCGTCCTCGGCGGGGCCGGGGGCACATCGCATCCTAAATCCGCAAGCAAGCAACCTGCCAGACACGTGGCCATTGCAACCTTTATCCAGCTCATCGCACTATGCTCCTTCCGTTGCGTTGGACTACCTCAGTGACCGACGACGTCAAATCAACTTCGAATACTCAGCCTATTTTCAGCTTTTCGACAAGCACGCACATTATGCGCTTCTGGCCGGCGTTTGTCACCATTGTGCTTCGGCGAACGGGCTTCCGTCAGTCTTGGGTTTGGGCTTGGGCAGCGACCTTATCACCGCCTCTGCAAACGCAAGGTCGGCCGGCGTGGTGATCTTGACGTTCCGCGGGTCGCCCAGCACGACGGCGATCCGCTGACCCATTCTCTCGACGAGTTGGGCATCATCAGTCACCTGCTCGTTGCCGGCGGCGACGTAGGCCTCCACCAGCAACTGGCGACGAAACACCTGCGGTGTCTGGGCCTGCCACAGCCCATTGCGGGGAACCGTCTGATCGACCACGAATGCCTGCTTGTTCCTGAACTTCTTGGACTTGATAGGCTCACCCAACAGCAAAATCTGCTCGGCAGGGTCGGCTTCCACAGCCGAAACCTTCTTCAACGTCCCGTGCACCGGATAGGCCAATATGGCTGCCCCAGTCTTGGCCGCGGCCGCGAAGACCGCGTCAATCCACAGTGGGCTGACGCACGGGCGAACCGCATCGTGCACTGCCACCAGCTCGGCTTGCTCGTCCACTTCGGCCAGCGCGCTGCGAACGCTGTCGCTTCGCTCGGCGCCGCCGGTGACCAGTCTCACATCCATCAAGCCAAGGTTGCCAGCATACCGTTCATTGATCGTGGCTCGATCGTCCAGGCTAACCACCAACAACAACTGGCATACGTCATCGCGACTGGCGAACAGCTCCAGCGTTCGCAGGAACACCGGCCGGCCGTCGAGCCGCTCGAATATCTTGTTCTGCTTGCCCCCGAAGCGGGCGGCCTGCCCTGCCGCGGGAACGATTACACTCACTTTCATAACCGCACCTTGCCGATCGGCACCACAGCCGAGCCTATGCCGATATCGCACGTTTATCGCTGCGCCGCCGAGGACTCTTCCCACCGACCGAAGATCATTCGGCCGGCTGAGGTCTGCAGCGTGCTGGTAACCAATATCGCTATTTCTTCGCCAATGTGGTCCCGGCCCTGGTCGACGACGATCATCGTCCCATCAGCCATGTAACCGACCCCCTGGCTGGGTTCCTCGCCAGGCTTGATGATCTTGACAGTTATGGATTCCCCCGGCAACACAACCGTCTTCAGGGCGTTGGCCAGGTCATTGATGTTTATCACCTCCACGCCGCGTAGCTGGGCGATCTTGCTGAGATTGTAGTCGTTCGTCACGACGCGCCCACCAACATGCCGGGCCAGGGCCAACAGCTTGTTATCCACGTCGCCCGCCGAGTCCACCTCGCGTACGTGGGTATCGAGAATCGATATGTCTATCTTGTCGCTCTTCTGCAGCCTATTCAGTACGTCCAGTCCACGCCGGCCACGGTTTCGCCGCAGCTTGTCGGCCGAGTCGGCAATGGCTTGCAGCTCAGCCAGAACGAACCGTGGAACAATCAGCTCACTGTCGATGATTCGGGTCTCAGCCATGTCGGCGATTCGCCCGTCGATGATCACCGAGGTATCCAGCAGCATAGTTCTGGCGCCTTTGGCCTGCTTGGCGAACTCCACGTACGGGATGATGAAACGAAAATCATCCTTCGTTTGCATGACGAAAGTCACGCAGACGAACACGCTGATGGTTACGATCAGGGTCTTGATCATCGCCGCCACTGACGTATGCTCACCCGGGAAAACGTCCGCGATCAACTCCACCACCAGCCCAAGCACATACGCGATGGCCAGTCCGGCAAGCAGACCAAAAAACAACCCGCCGATCGCCCGGAGGTTCTTCCGGCGCCATAGCAAGTCAGCTGCTACAACAATCATTCCCACCATCAACGGAATTATCATGAAAAATGTCAGCTGTGATCCTGATCCGAGACCCTTGATCCCTATTTCGCTGGTAGCCACGGAATACGTCAAGGCCAAGATCGTCAGCAAGAAAATCCCGCGTATGATATGAAGCACCATAACCGAAGCCCTCAGCCGGCCTGCAGGCTGTGAGAACTCAAACGATATCCAGAAACAACGGCCGGATCATACCGCGCCGCCGGCTCGAAAGCCATTGCTTTCCAGTCGCTCCTGCGCCAGTGGGGTAACTTCAGCACCAGAATGTCGTTAGTCGGACCTGGGCGGACA
>JABMQG010000227.1 GCA_013203365.1 Planctomycetota bacterium
CACTTCTAAAACCCATCGACAAAGCCAAATGTGCTAATATTTCTATTATGCGCAGCAGGTGCTGGCTATAATACGCGCAATATATCGCCTGCTGGTTGGTGAGACGGGGTTCTCTGGCCGGCCCCGCCAGTTGTACGAACGAAGGCTCCGCCTCCTGGCGCGATACGCCTCTCTGCGAAAGGATGAGCATGTCAGTCGGTAACAGATTGGTGGAAGCATCACTGAAACATCACAGATTTATGACGGCCATCATGGTCCTTTCGACGATTCTGGTGGCCACCTTTGCTGCTGTGCCGACAATCGCGCCCAAGGTCTTTCCGTTCCTGCACACGATCACAGTCGATACCGATCCTGAGAACATGCTCTCCAACGACGAGCCTGTGCGTCTCTTCCATCGCCAGATGAAACAGACGCTCAACCTGCACGACATGGTCGTCGTCGGCATTATCAACGATACTGATGACCAAGGCGTGTTCAATGTCAATTCGCTACGGAAAATCTACGAGCTGACGGAGTTCGCCAAGACGCTCCGCGGCCCGGCGATCGGCGAACCGGCCGGTGAGGGCGTGATCGCTGGCGACCTGATCGCGCCATCCACGGTGGACAACATCGAACCCGGATCGGCCGGTGAGATCAGCTTCTCGTGGCTGATGCCGCAGCCGCCGGCGACGCGGGCTGACGCGATTGCCATCCGCCGGGCCGCCCAGCGAATTCCATTCCTTAATGGCACGCTAGTCAGCGAGGACGGCAAGGCCGTCGCACTGTACCTGCCTCTAACGCGTAAGGACTTGAGCTACAAGGTCTACGACCGTCTGAGGCAAAAAGCGGCCGAGCTCGGCGGGCCGGAACAGTATCACATCACCGGCCTGCCGGTGGCCGAGGATGTCTTCGGAGTGGAGATGTTCATCCAGATGGCGATCTCGGCACCAATGGCGATGCTGGTGGTCTTCCTGTTGATGCTGGCGTTTTTCCGCAAGCTGGTGATCGTGATCTCGCCAATGATCGTCGCGCTTGTGTCGGTTATCTTCACGATGGGCGTTCTGGTGATAGCGGGCTTCCCGATCCACATCATGTCCAGCATGATCCCGATCTTCATCATGCCGATCGCGGTATTGGACAGCATTCACATCATCAGCGAATTCTTCGAAAGGTACCAGGCCACCCGCGATCGCCATAAGACCATGGTTGCCGTGATGGACGAGCTATACATACCTATGTTGTACACGTCGCTAACGTCGGCGGCTGGCTTCGCGTCGCTGGCACTTACCCCGATTCCGCCGGTGCAGGCGTTCGGGATATTCGTGGCGGCCGGCATCATGATTGCGTGGTTGCTGACGATTACATTTGTCCCCGCATTCGTGATGTTCATTCCGCCTAGGCTGCTGGAGAACTTCGGCGCCCGCCACGATCACGAGGCCGGAAAGGTCAAACCCGGCGGACTGGGGCGATTCCTGCATTGGATGGGCGGGGCAACGTACCGCCAGGGGAAGGTCATCGTGGCGATAGCGGTAGTAGTGCTTGCAATCGCGGGCTACGGTATCAGCAAGATCAATGTCAACGACAACCCGGTAAAGTGGTTCACGTACTCGCATCCGATCCGCGTGGCCGACCGGGTCTTGAACCAGCACTTTGGCGGGACATATATGGCCTATTTGTCGCTGGCAGCTGAGGAGGAAGCGTTCGACGCCAGCGCATTTACGACAGATCTTCAGCATGCGGCAACTCGGGCGGCCTCTGCGGATGATTCCGCCTGGGTAGAGCTGATGGAGCAGGCCAAACTCATCGCCCCTACGGCAACATCGCCAGCCCAGGCGTATCAAAGGCTGCTGAGTTGGGTGAATGGTAAGATCGGCTCACAACCGCCGGAGGAAGCGGTTTCCGTCGAGTCTGCCACAGCGCAAGGCCGCGGCCCTGCGCTGCCAGAGGGACTGGGCGATACAACCCCGTCCTTGCCGAACGGGCTGGACCTGGAAAGTTCCAACGATGCGCTTTCGACCGGAAAGACGCTACCCGCAGACCAGCAAACTTGGCAGGACATTCGTTTCTTTCTGGAGGCGGAGCTTCAGCGGCATCGCGAAGTGTTTAAGCATCCAGATGCGTTGCGGTATATTGAGAAGTTGCAGGCTGTGCTGGCCGATACGGGCATCGTCGGCAAGAGCAACTCACTGGCCGATCTGGTCAAGACGGTGCACCGCGACCTTTACAGCGGCGATGAGAACATGTACGTCGTGCCGGATTCTTTTAACGCCGTGGGCCAGTGCATAAGCCAGTTCGAGAACAGTCATCGGCCGCACGATTTGGCCCACTTTGTGACGGTGAGTGACGCCGAGAAGTATCGCAAAACGGCAATCTGGGTACAGTTGACCAGCGGCGACAACAAGGACATGTCCCATGTCGTTCGGACGATCGAGAAATTCGTCAGTGAGAATCCGCCGCCGGCCAATATCGGTCGTACTCCGAAATGGTTCGGCTTGACGTTTATCAACGTAGTCTGGCAAGAGAAGATGGTCACCGGCATGCTGGAGGCGTTCGGCGGAAGTTTTCTGGTGGTTTTCCTCCTGATGGTGGTGCTGTTTCGCAGCCCGCTGTGGGGTCTGTTGAGCATGATCCCGTTGACCGTAACGATCGGCTCGATCTACGGGGCGATCGGCCTGATCGGCAAGGACTATGACATGCCGGTGGCGGTCCTGAGCAGCCTGACGCTGGGGTTGGCGGTGGACTTCGCGATTCACTTCCTTGTCCGCTCGCGGGAGATGCAACGCCGGTATGGAAGTTGGAAGGAGACCGCACCGAATGTCTTCGGCGAACCAGCGCGGGCAATCATGCGCAATATCATTGTGATTGCGGCAGGCTTCCTGCCGCTGCTGCTGGCGCCGCTCGTTCCATACAAGACAGTCGGCATACTGCTGGCGACAATCCTGCTGGTCAGTGGAATCGGTACGCTCTTACTGCTGCCAGCTATGATTCGATTGTTGTCTCAGCGGTTGTTTCGCCAGACAAAGGCATCGGGTATTCTATGCAATTGCGGCGCATGTGTGATTTCCAGCGTTGCCCTGACGGCACTGATCCTGTTGAACGTCCAGACGTTCCACCCCGGCTCGTGGACAACGTCTACGTGGATCGCCGCGATCTGCGTGCCCGTCTTGACGCTACTGTGTGGCCTACTGAGCCGGAGACAGAAGTGTCGCTTGGATAACTCCAAGTAAAAAAAAGGAGATGATAATGAATAGCATACATGCCATGCCAATAGCCGCACTGCTAACCATTTTGTTGTGGATGGTTTCAGTGGGGACAGCCGAGACGCCGCCCACTTCAACCCAGCCCGCAACATCGACGGCTGTGGCTGAAAAGCTAACGGTCGATCAAATTGTGGACCGGACCAATCATGTCTCGTACTACCAAGGTCGGGATGGCAAAGCCAATGTGTCGATGAAGATCGTGGACTCCCAAAGCCGCGAGCGCTCGCGCGAATTCTCCATCCTGCGGCGCGATGTCCCCAAGGATGAGCAGGCCGAGGCGTCGGAGGATGCCAACGTCGCTCAAGCCGCGGACCAGGCAAATACCGGCGAACAGAAGCTCTACGTCTTTTTTCGCCGCCCACCTGACGTGAACAAGATGGTCTTTATGGTTCACAAGCACCTCGACCGCGCCGACGATCGTTGGCTGTACCTCCCTGCGCTGGATCTGGTCAAAAGGATCTCTGCAGCGGACAAGCGGACAAGCTTTGTCGGTTCACATTTCCTGTACGAAGACGTGTCAGGCCGAAATGTCAACGACGACAAGCACGAGCTCGTCGAGGTGACTGACACCTACTATGTGCTGAAGAATACGCCGAAGGATCCCAAGCTTGTCGAGTTCGCCTATTACAAAATGTGGATTCACCGCCAGACGTTCCTCGTCGTGCAGACGAGCTACTACGATGAGAACGACAAAGAGTACCGCCGATACAAGGCACTGAATGTTCAGAACATTCAAGGGTACAGAACCGTGACAAAGTCCGAAATGCGAGACTTGACGGACAACAGCCACACCGTCATGGAGTATGCGGACGTCAAGTACAACTTGGGTCTGTCGGATGATTTTTTTACGGAGCGATATCTGAAACGGCCGCCGATGGAGAAACTGCAGTAGCAACCAAGACCATACAAGGCGCGGACCACGGATGACCAAGAAGAACCGGCATTTTGTCGCATTTGGACCTTCTGCTGAGATCATCATTGCTTTTCTGCTGTCTTGTCTTTGGCTAGGTGCTATCACGCTGGCCCAAGAGCCGACTCTACCAGCGGGGCTGGAGGCGGAAGAGGAAACGGAAACTTCAGGGCCTACGCTGCCTAGCGGATTGGACGATGAGTCAGCCGAACCGTCGCTGCCCACAGGGCTGCAGGAAGCCCCCTCACCGTCTGCAGAGCCCCCCCAACGGCCAGCGGGGGGGGACTTACTGAAGACCTTCCGTCAGCTAGGGCTTTCGGGTTTCTGGGAAGTTCGTGGCGGTGTTCGCACCCAGAACGATCCGCACCAAGAGCAAGCCTCACTCGGCGAGACTCGGCTGCAATTAGACTTCGAACGCATCTTGCAGGACGTAACGATCAAACTTGTCGCCGATGTGCTATATGACGCCGTATTTGATCATCTCAGTGTGGACTTGGAGCGTGGCAAGGGGTGGCTTGACTTGCGGCAGGCGAGCTTTTCCACCAGTCCGCTGAAATTCATGGATATCAAGGTCGGCCGGCAGATCCTCACATGGGGCACGGGCGACATGGTCTTCCTCAATGACCTGTTTCCCAAGGACTGGCAGGCATTTCTCATTGGTCGAGACGTGGAGTACCTCAAGGCTCCATCCGACGCGATGAAGGTCGGCCTATACAGCGAACTGGCAAACCTGGA
>JABMQG010000228.1 GCA_013203365.1 Planctomycetota bacterium
GGATTGACTTACTTTCTTGGCTCGCAATACGGCGAGGCGGAGGCATTTCCACACCCGCACAACGTCTATCTGGAATGGCTGCTTGACAACGGCATAATCGGCTTCATTCCGGTGATCTTGTTTTATGGCATAGTGGTAGTAACAGGCGCAAGCCTATTCAGAGACACTAATCCCTGGTGCGCGGCCGCCGGTGGGATCGCACTGTCGCTGGTGCTGGTCCAACTGATAGCCGGCATCGGCAGCCAGCATTTCTATCCTGGCGAGAGCACGCTGGGAATGTGGGTGGCGATCTTCATGGCCTTGCGGGTTCGCATCGAACGCGCAATGGTCGTAGCAGGAGCCGGCGGCCGGGAGCTTGAAACTGCCGATTCGGAACGGGCCGGCGGTAGTTGCCGTGTTCGGGCCGAACTTCCGGCTTGCGACCGCTGAGGGCGTAACACTATATCAGTACGGAAGCGACAATGGCTCAATTAGGCTATATTCTGGCGGCTAGTCATTCAGGATCGACGCTCCTGGCC
The DNA here is from genome assembly GCA_013203365.1 of Planctomycetota bacterium. Lineage (GTDB taxonomy): Bacteria > Planctomycetota > Phycisphaerae > SM23-33 > FEN-1343 > JABMQG01. The sequence continues at coordinate 519 of JABMQG010000228.1, forward strand.
ATGTTGCTAGGCTCTCATCCTCGCGCCTGCACGGTGGGCGAGCTGAAGCTTGTGCCAGCCGCCATGGGCGATGTCGATCGGTACCGGTGTTCCTGTGGGAGCTTGATTCGAGCTTGTTCGTTTTGGAGTGAGCTGACCAATCGGATGGCCCGCCGCGGCTTGCCGTTCGACATTGCCGACGCGAGAACGGACTATCAAGGCGTACACACTTGGTATTTGAAGCGACTTCTTTCTCCGCTGCATCGCGGTCCGATGCTGGAGCATATTCGCGACTTCGCCCTTTCCGTCTCGCCAACGTGGCAGTCGCACCTGCCCAGGACCCATTGCCGCAACGCCGCCCTGACGCAGACCATTGCCGAACTGACCGGCAGCACAGTTATCGTTGACTCTTCGAAAGGGACCCTTCGCCTGAAGTACCTGTTGCTCAACGGCGATCTGGAAGTCAAGGCCGTCAGGCTTATTCGGGACGGGCGGGCCGTCGCGCTGACATACATGGACCCGCTGGGATTCGCCGACGCCAGGGATCCGATGCTTCGCAATGGAGGCACGCCGGGCAACAGGCAGATCAGGCGACTGACGATGGCACAGGCCGCCCACCAGTGGAAGCGAAGCAACGAGGAGGCTGAGCTGCTCGTGGCCGGCCTGGACGCATCGAAATTGATCGAGGTCCGATACGAGGACTTGTGCCATGCCCCGACAGAAACTTTGGATCGCATCTTCACCTTCCTGAACCTGGAGCCGTTGGGGCGGATACCGAGATTTCGCGACGTCGACCATCATGTGGTAGGCAACGGGATGCGGCTGGATTCGACGGAGGAGATCAAGCTGGACGAACGTTGGCGATCAGTGCTGACCGAAGTCGACCTGAGGCAGTTCAACGCGGTCGCCGGTCGACTGAACCGGCGATACGGGTACGAATGAGTCGTGTTTTTTCGCTTCACCGCGGCGCCGGCGATCCCGGGAGCAGGCATACTGAGCTTACATGACAACGGAAACCATAAAATCCGACCTGCCCAGCCAAGAGGGTGTTGATATACCAGGGCGCGACCTGACCGGGCAAGACCGAATGATCGGCAATATCTTCGCCAGTTGGGGCACCCAGTTTGTGTACCTGGCCGCTGGGTTCATTCTTCCAAGGGCTATCCGCAGTATCACCGGCAGCGACGTGATGCTCGGATGGTGGGATTTCGGCTGGTCCCTGGTGGCGTACTTTTCCCTGGTGAACGGCGGGGTGACTTCCTCGGTTAATCGCTATGTAGCCAAGTACCGCTCCGTCGGCGATACCAAGGGGGTGAACGAGGCCGTTTCTTCGGTGACCTACCTTCTGTTCATTATGGGGATAGTTGTCGCCCTGCTGTCGGTCGCGGTGGCAATTATCGCGCCTTGGCTGCTGGCAGAGAAAGTCGGGGCACTTGCCGGCGATGTCAAGTGGATGATCCTGCTGCTGGGTCTGGGCATGGCTGTTCAGACGGCATTGTCCAGTTACGGCGGTGTGGTGACAGGCTGTCACCGCTGGGGATGGCAAAATGCCGTCTACGCGGTGGCCCAGATAGGCACTGTGGTCGGTATTGTTGCCGTATTGCTGGTTGGCGGGCGGCTGGCGAGCATGGCGATTGTTGTTCTTGCAGGCGAACTGGTATGCAGAGTATGGCTGGTCATCCTGGCCTATCGCTTTTACCCCGGGCTTAAGGTGCGCCTGTCGCTTGCCCGCTGGGGTACGGCCCGCGAAATGCTGGCTTTTGGCATAAAAACGTTCATTCCGCGGCTGGGTGAGCTGCTTGCCAATCAGACGGTGAGCATAATACTCCTGTCCTGGCTGGGACCGGCATCGCTGGCCTTCTTCAGTCGGCCGGGGAGCCTTGTCCGAAATCTTCGGACATTTGTGGCGAGGTTCTCCTTCGTTCTTGTGCCCACAGTCAGTTCGCTGCAGGCGGCGAATCAGCATGGGCAGTTGCAGGACCTGTTTGTCAAGGCATCTCGATACAGTGCTTATCTCGTTTTGCCCATTGTCCTGGCACTGACGATCCTGGGAGGCCCGCTGATCATGGTGTGGATGGGTTCGGAGAAATACAACCTGCCGATCCTGACGGCAGTTCTGGCCTTGGGACAGTGTGCATTTGTCATACAACTTCCCATCGTCAGCGTGCTTACCGGCATGAACGCCCACGGCCGGGCCGGATTGGCCAACTTTGTGGCCAGCGCTTGTGCCGTCGTCTTGGCCTTGTTGGCCGTCGGGCCGCTGGGGTGGGGGCTGGTGGGTGCGGCCGTGGCAGTGGCGATACCGCTTACCGTTGCCAATGCCTTTTACATACCCTTGCACGCCTGTCGTCGGCTTGATATTCCCGTTGCGCGTTATTTTCGCCAAGCATACGCCGGGCCGATACTCTGTACCGTGCCGTATTGCCTGTGCCTGGTGGCCGTCCGAGTCATTTTCAACGATAGGCCGAAAACCATGCTGTTGTCGGCGGCCGCGGCGGGGGCTGTGGTGCTGGCGATCACATACTGGCGCAGCGCGCTGCCGCCGTCTTTCAAAAGCAGACTGTCCGACGGGCTAAGAAGATTCATCAAGCGAGTGCGCTGAAACGCACGCGGCACTCCGGCCATATCGCCAGGAGGCATCATAAGCAACATGAGATACGCAGTGAGGCATTTGGTGTTGTGGGTGTTCCGGTACCTTGGGGTTTTCCATGTCTGGCGCTTTCTACGACGCAAAGACGTCACGATTGTCCTGATTCATGGGGTTATGGACAGCGAGGATCAGCCGACTTGGTCGCCCATGCGGCCGCAACTGTCCAGGCGCTGGCTCCGGCTATACATGCGTGCCCTTTCAAAACACTACAATTTCATTTCACTGCAAGAGGCCGTGGATATGCTCAGCGGCAAGGTCCCGCTGCAACCTTACAGTCTCGTGTTCACGTTTGATGACGGCTACCAAAACAACATTACGCACGCCATGCCCATCCTGCGGCGTTACAACGCCACGGCCACGATCTTCTTGACGACCGGCCACGTGGATAATCGAAAGCCATTCTGGTTCGATAGGCTGGATTATGCGCTTCAGTTGGCGCCGGTTCGTTGCAGGGAGATTCAGCTTGGCCTGAGGGCAGGCGAGTTGGACGTCACGGATACCAAGACGCTTGCCGCAGCTTTTGCCAAACAGCGAAACCTCGCCAAGGCCCGGCAGGGGTCCGATGTCGAGTTTCTGGCGGAGATGGAGGGTATGGCCTCGGCGTTGGAGAGCGACTCCGGCAGGAGTTTGGCTGACATTAGCGAGAAAGACGACTGGTCTGCGGTGCTCTCCTGGTCGGAAATCCAGGCCGCCGTCGGCGACGGCGTGATGTTCGGCAGCCACACAGTCGACCACGTTCGTCTTGGGCTTGTTGACGCCGCCACCGCCGACGAGCAGATGAGGCGCTCGAAAGAGGCGATCGAGGCGCACACGAATCGCCCTTGCATACACCTGGCCTATCCGAACGGCAGTTTCAGCGCCGAGACCATTCGCCTGGCCGGCGAATGCGGCTATATTTGCGCGGTCACAACCGAGGAAGGAACGAACCGGCCCGGGGATGACCTGCTGAAGCTCCGCCGGATCACAATGCCGACAAACACCCCCGTTTCGGATATACTGGCAAGGGTTTGCGGGCTGTCGCATGCCTTGGGGCGATTGGAACGCCGATGAAAGTAGTTCCATTTCCGACAGGTCCGGCTCCAATTGTTCGCCCTGGCGTACAATCTCGGTAACTTCCTGCGAAGGCTGGCCCTGCCCAACTACGTGAAGCATTGGTCGCTGACAACGCTGAGGGAGAAGTTGATCAAGATCGGAGCCAAGGTGGTGTCCGGCGCTCGCTACATAGTGTTCCAGATGGCGGAGGTTGCCATCCCTCGCGGGCTGTTCCGGGCAATCCTCGAACGGATTCGACGGCTCAAGCCCACCTCCGTAGTGTTCAGATGACGCGGGCTGCTGCTGAGATCACAGTAAACGCAAGGGGACAGCGGAGGTGGTCTGTCCCCGACGGGGAAAACGCGCCTTTCCGAGCCTGCGGATGCGGGCTTAGAAGCTGTCCGGAAGGTCGGCAAGGGCTTGGGAGGCCGGGAATTCGCTTGTCGAAACGCCAAGAGCCCCGTAGAATGGCGAACATCGCTAACGGTGGTCGGCGGCGAGCAGTCATCTGGGAAATGTCGGGCAACAAAACTGGACCAGAGACAATGGACCTGAGAAGCATACTCGTTTGTCCGAAGTGCCGCTGTTCATTACCCCTAACGGACGACGTGGCCGTGCGTGGCGGTTCGGCTGTCGTATGCCGGAAATGCGCGGCAAGATTCCCGGCGTTGGACGGATCGATCGATTTTGCACTGGAAGGTTCGGACGAGAACGGCGCGGAAAGGTCGCATTACGATCGCAAGTACGCGGCACAGCGTGATGAGCGGCAGGCGCCCTTCGATGCCGGCGCATGGCATCGCCGCTGGCACGATCGTCATTGGCCTGAGTGCCAGGTCATCCTTCGCCGGCTTGGCGATGTCCGAGGAAAGCTCATTCTCTGCATTGGCAACGGGTCGTCGGTCAAGGAACTCTACTTGGCGCACCTTGGGGCGCACGTAATCCACTCAGACTTGTCGATTACCGGCGTGCTCCAGGCCAAGAACGCTTACTCTCTTGAGGCATTCTCCGAACGGGTTGCGTTTCACGCGTTCGACGCGTACCGCATCCCCTTGGCTGATTCATCGGTCGATGTAGTCTACGGTTTTGAGTTTGTTCACCACTTGCCTGACCTGACGGGCTTTCTCGCGGAGGTTCGCAGGGTGTTGAAACCGGGCGGGTTCTGCCTGTTCCTGGACGCCGCATACTCCCCATTGTGGCAGGGGCTCAAGAAGACTGTCCTGTGGCCCATGATGAAGCTTTCCCACACCCTGTACCGACGGTCGCCGGAGGATCTGCGTGCGACAGAAATCGGTGGATACAAGGAAGCTGAACTGTCCAGGATGGCCGAGGGACTGGGCCTTGTGAACGGGCAGTTCGACCGGATGACGTTCTTCCATTACATTCTCACACACGCGGTGGGCGGGATCCTGGGATGGCGCTTGCCGCACATGTTCTACAAGGCGCCGGGATACGTGGGCCGCGCATTGGACAGCACGGTGACCGCTGTCGTGCCAGCCCTCCGTGGAAGTAGGATCGACATGGTGTGGGGATTCGAGAAACCGGGGCAGTGATGGAAGAGCCGCGCTTTTGGAACCCGCATTTTCGTGTCGCGGGCATCTTGCCAGCGACACGTTCTCATATACGCTCTTAGGCCGCCAGGTCCGATTCGGAGTCATCCGTGCGAGTTTACCTGCTGTTTGCATTAACAGGCATCTGTGCACTATATGCCATCAATACATGCAGTGGAGCATTTCACCAATCCAGCAAGGGTTTTTAAGGAATTCGCCCGAGTTCTACGACCAGGCGGACATCTTCTCGTGATGGCTCCCAACAAGTGGCACCCGCCGATCATGGCCGCTAGAATATTGCCGCATTGGGTCAGGCAGTTGGTCAATTACGTTGTGACGGGCACCTATTATCAGGATATGTTTCCTACGTACTACCGTGCCAATACGATCGGGTCTCTCAGGGACGCCGGTACAGCCGCCGGTCTGGTCCCGTTGAAGATCGAGTACGTCTCAAACCATCCGCAGTACTGCATGTTCTCCGTGTCCGCTTACCGCCTGGCGACCCTGATCGAGAAAAGACTCTTGCGGCAAAATCGTTTCGCCTGGCTGCGTGAGCGTATCATAGGCCATTTTGTTCAACCGAAAGCCTGCTGATCTGCCTGGAACGGCAGGCTGAAAAAACTGACAAAGGATTCCACGCTGACGACTATCGAGCCTTACAAAGCAAGACAAGAGCTGACAGGAAGTTCGATATGCAACGCCTTGGCTACGCGGCCAAACTGAAAGAGCAGATCAGCAGGTACACCACTGAGAATCGCTCCGCACTGGTCGAGTTCCAGCGTGAGATGTTCGGTCAGTCCGCGCGCCAGCAGCTCGAAGAGCATTTCCAATGGCTCTTCGAGCTGAACCCATTCCGACGCGATGATGGCGCGGAATTATGGCTTTGCAAGAAAGACGGCCGGGTCGTCGGACAGCAGGCTGGCATACCATTTGAGCTGACAATCCGGTCGCACGTGTTCCGCGCTTCCTGGGCCGTCGATCTGATGGTTCATCCCCAGTGGCGACTGCGGGGTGTCGGCGCGGCACTGTCGCAGACTTACGTCGAATCGAATGATATTGTGGCCGGCTTGGGAATTTCCGATGCGGCCTACAAGGCTTTTCTGCGAGCAGGCTGGACGGACCTGGGATGCATACCACTTTACGTTCGCCCGCTCGACGTCGGTGCAATGCTGCGCGGCCGATCTTCCACGAGTCATCTGGCACAGGCAGCCGCGACGGGTTTGCGCCCATTGGTGTGGCTTGTGGACGCCGCCTGTGACGTTCGCGCCCGATGGAGCGGCGCGACACTGGAGCCGGTGGAACAATTCGACCACAGGGTCGACGAGTTGTGGAAGGCCGTTGCCCCCTGTTACCCCGTGATCGCTCGCAGGGATTACAC
>JABMQG010000229.1 GCA_013203365.1 Planctomycetota bacterium
AGGAAGTCGGTTCGGTGGGCCGAGCCGCTGCAGGAGTGGCGGTTGCCGGCCGGGGCGGCAAGCGTGAGTTCCGCACACGACCTTCTCGCCCGCGAAGAGCAACTGTCGCATTTGCGCGAAGCGATCCGCGGGCTCGATGAAGAACTGTACTCGCCGTTCGTTGCGGCAGTGTTTGACGGATACACATACGACGAGGTCGCAGAGATGCTCGGTATTCCGGTCGGGACGGTTGGTTATCGTGTCTATCAGGCCCGCCGGAAGATTTGCCGCCAGATGCGGGAGCTTTTCCCGGAAGAGTGAAAGAAGAGCGAAGAATGGATGAGAAACAAACAATCGAACTCGAAAACCAGGTCCAGAGCTTGCTGGCGGGTGAACTGTGCGAGGCCGATACGGCGTTGTTGCTTGGCCGAATCGCCCGCGAGGACGACGTGCGCCGAATCCTGCGCGAAACCATCGATCTCCAGACCACGTGCCGCAGCCTGATCGGTTGCGACGCGAGGGATGGGGAGGGCTGGAGATCGACACTATCAACGACGGTCGCTTCGGGCGCGAATCGAGGGGAGGACGCTCCCGTGCGGTCGCCCAAGACGCCTCGCCACCGCCGACTCCACGGCCTCTTCTGGCTGGTTCGGGTCGCCGCGGCCGTCGTCGTTGTGGCGTCGGTGTATGTGGCGATCGTCGCCCGTCATGACAGCCGGCTGTTGCGGAGCGAGTTGGTCAGCAGAGATCAAGGAGTTGTGTTGCCCGAAGCGACGGGCCAGGAGCTTATGAATGTGCGGAAGGTGTGGGCCCAGGTCTCGGCCGGCAGCGAGGGCGCCGTCCCGTGGGTGTTTTTGTCGGACGGCGGCGGCGAGTTCGGGTACATGGCAGCGGACCCCGGCCGTGGGGGCGCCCCTCGGTTGATCCTGCTGCATTGCTTCATCGTCGGCGCAGACGGTCGCGAAGTGAAGCGGATCCGCATGCTTGTGCCGGCTCAAGCCGGCACGAAGGTTGCCGTACAGCAGGCGGGCTCGCTTTCGGGCCATCCGATCCAGCTTGTTGTGTCGTCGTCGAGCCGCCGGGCCGGACTGGACCTGTCCGTCGGGCACGAGGGCTTGATGGGCGTCCGGGGGAGTACGCCCGTCGGCGGCGGCGGAACGGAGATCGGCCAGTTTCAGATGGACGGACGGCGGATGAGCGTGTTCCTCCGTGCGATCCTGTTGGCCGGAGGAAGGCCCTCGTGAGGGCGCGGGGGCCGGAGAAGAGAGGGAGTGCGGGATGATGCAGCGCCGGTACGGAACGACGTGGCTGGCGGCGGTCGTGGCAACGGTGACGATTGTTTCGTCGCCAGTTCACGCCGGGGAGAGTCGCTTGGCGGGAGCCCGTCCGGCGGTGCGATCCCGTCTTGAAATCTCCTTCAATCTCCGGCCTGGCGGCGCCGGAAAGGAGGCCGGGGCGGTCGCCCTTGGCGGGGCACTGGTGACGGTTGTCGCGGTTGGGAAGCCAGGAACGATGTATACGGTGCAACTGGGATATGACAATAAGGTTGTCCGCCAGGTTCCCCTGAGGCTTGGCAAGAAGGGCCTCGGCGAATGCAACTTCCGAGCGCCCGACGTCCGTGTCAGGGCTGAGTGTGAATTGGTGGTCATTGGGAAGGGGAAGACGGTGCGCCGAAAACTCGTCGTGCTTCCGGCGGCGGCGCTGGCAGGCAGTGCGGCGCGGATCAGACAACGGCGCCTGGGCGTGATCGACGGCCGTGGCGGCATCCAGGCGGCCCTGAAGGCCGAGGGCGTGGCCTTCGAGAATCTCGCCACGCGGCTGGAGCAAGACGCCTTCACCGGCGGGATCGTTATCGTTGCAGGATTCTCCAAGGCTAACGCTCTGGCCGAAGCCTGCCTGCGGCTCGAAAGCCGCGTCACGAAGGGCGCGACCGTCATCGTCGTCAACCCGCCGGAGGGTTGGAGCGGATGGGGGCTGTCTGTGCGAAAGCTCCCCGCCGCCCTTGATGGTCCGGTCTTCTTTGCACAAGGGTTCGGTGAACTGATCCGGCGCACGGATATCGGAGTTGGACCCCGGTTCTTCGTGCTTGAGAAACGCAAGCGAATCGTGGATGATGCGCGGAAGAGAAGCGGGGCTGTCGAAGAGAGGGAGGAGTGGAAGGCATTGACTTGGGTTAACGACACCAAAAAGGACAGGGGGGGAAAAGACCGAAACGAAGCCCACCCGCTCGTTGCCGCGAGACGCGTTGGCAAGGGGCTTGCGGTTGTGGCTCGGATGCGCGGCATGGAATGCCCGGCCACCGGAGCGGCGGGGCGGAGAATGTTGGATGAGATAGTCCTCTGGGTCCTGAAGGAATCCTACGGGGACGCAGCAATGAACAGGAGGTGAACGGCGATGAAGAAGCGAGCAATGGTTATGTTTGTGGTCTTTCTGGCGGCGGCCGCGGCTCAGGGTGCACAGACGCCCGCGGCCACGTCCTCGGTGACGGTGGCGGTGCTCGATTACGAGGGAGCGCTGCCGGGTAACGCGGAGCTCGGCAGCCAGATGGCAGACATCTTGTCTGTTCGGCTCAGCATCGACGACTCGTTCAGCGTAGTGGAACGGGCAAAGCTCGGCGAAGTCATGGTAGAGCACAAGCTGAAGCTGGTCGGCATGGTGGATCAGGACAACGCGGCCAAGGTCGGGAAGCTCGTGGGAGCGAGACTGCTCGTGATGGGTAAGACGTTCATGATGGACAAGAAGCTGATGATCGTCACGAAAGTCGTCGGCGTGGAAACGGGCAAGCTCTGCGGCACGATTCGAGCGGCGGACATGAGCAAGCCCCTGTCCGACACGATCATGCACCTTTCGGAGGACGTCGCCGGTGTAATCAAGAAGCAGTCCAAGAAACTGTTACCGAAGGACGCCCGGCTGACCGATCCCGTCGAGGCGTTGCGCAAGACCTTGTCGAAGAAGGCCCTGCCAGGGATCGCGGTCGTCATCCCCGAGATTCACCGCCAGCAGGTTGTCGTCGACCCGGCCGTGGAGACGGAGATCAAGAAGTCGCTGATTCGGTGCGGGTTCAAGGTCGTGGACCTCGGCAGGAACGACCTGGCCGACTGGGCGAAGAAGATGTTGAAGGACGGCAAAGAGGCGTGGCCCGCGGCGCTGGACAAGGCGGACTACGTTGTCGTTGGCGAGGCCTTCAGCGAATTCGCAGCGCGAACGGGCGACCTCGTGACCTGTGTGGCCCGCGTGGAGATCAATGTGATCGACCGCAAGACCGGTCAGATCGTGCTGGCCGATCGGCACACGGATCGCGCCGTCGACCTGGCGGAGGTCGTTGCGGGCAAGACCGCTTTGCAGAAGGCCGGGCGGAGACTTGCGGTGCGAATGCTCCGGCACTTCGCCGAGAAGCTCCCGGCCGCCAAGGCCCCGGGGCCCGCCGCGAAGAAGACAGGCAGTTGACGGCGGCATTCTCCAGAGTGCGCCGATCATACATCTGTGGCCCGAGAGTGAGGAGAGAATCATGAGGAAGACGGTCGGCGTCTTTCGAGCGGTTGCAGTCGTTGGGATCGTTCTCAGTTACGGAGTCTCCTCGGCCGGCGAGGGGACCTCGAACGCCAAGCCGGGAAGCGGGGGAGCAGGCAAGAAGGCGCAGCGGACCATCTTTGCCGCGGACTTCGACAACGCCACGAAGCAGAAGCAGTACGCTCCGGCGGCTTCCGGGATGGGGGACCTCATTGCTGTTCTGCTCGCGCAACAGGAACACATCACGGTTGTCGAGCGCCAGCGGCTTACTGCCCTGACCAAGGAGCAGGCGCGTTCGCTCGAAGGACTGACCGGATCGGCCTACGCGATCCGGGCTGGCAAGCTCCTTAAGGCCAACACCGTGCTGACCGGCCGGCTCTTCCTCGTCAAGGACAAGCTGACGATCAGCATCAAGGCCATCGACATCGCCACGGATCGGGTGGTGGCGGCGGACCAGATCTCGTGCCGCCCAACGTATCTCGCCGAGGCCGCACTCCAGGTCGCCCGTAGACTGGCCAAGCAGATGGCCCTTCCGTTGCCGAAGATCGACCTCAAAGACCTGGACAAGGCCCCGATCGCGAGCTTGCACTTCGCGCACGCGTTGGGCCATTACTACGCTGGCGATATGGATGCGGC
>JABMQG010000230.1 GCA_013203365.1 Planctomycetota bacterium
CCGCAACGCTTGGTCGTGACCGGCTTTGGCTAACACGCCCGACAGGACTCGAACCTGTAACCCTCGGTTCCGAAGACCGATGCTCTGTCCAATTGAGCTACGGGTGCTTTTCTTCGTTTTCCCTCGAAAACACGCGTATTTCCTAACGTTTTCTCGGTTTTTTCGCCGTCACCATTTTCGCTTTCGCGTCCACATGAGTCTACAAAAGGATACCCGGGAAGGTCATGTTTGGCAAAGATATTGGCACGAATTTTTGAGGCGGTTTTTCCCCGTCCCGTTCTATCGCTCTGACCATTTTCGGGGGAAGTGTTCTGCTGTCCTGATTCGTCGTGCATAGTTGCCTCAGAAATAACCTCAGAACGCTTCAGTAAATCCAGACGGCCCTGGAGTCGGTCCGATGCAAGATCGTGGCTCTTAGAGTCGCCTGTGCCTGTTGCTTGCAGTACAGCGGCCTCAGAATCATCGTTCATGCCATCAGTCAGCCTGGGCAAACAATCCAGGGCCTTGGCGGTGTCGATAGTGCCGATACGGCTGTATCGCTTCATCGTCAAGCGTGGGTCGCTGTGCCTTGCCAGTGCCATCATCACGCGGGGCGATACGTTGGCCTTGCATATCTCGGTAACGTACCCGTGCCGGAAACTGTGGAAGTCCAGCACCAGCCCGGCGGAATCACGGGGCACCAGGAAATCAGCAGCAGATATGCCGGCGGCGGCTCTGGCCTCGATCATATCTACGTGCAACATCTTCCCGGTTTTGCCGGGCAGTGGGAAGGGGCAGTCAGAATCGGCGGTACGCAGGTATTCCGCCATCGCATTGGCTACGTCAGCCGGCAGGGGTTGAACATCTTCCCGACGATGCTTGGAATATCCAGCCTCCACGCGGACGGTCGGCGGATCCACCGCAAGGTTGAAACTTCGCTTCGTGAGGGTGCGAATCTCATTCCGCCTCAGACCGGACGCGAAAGCAAGCCAGTACGATGCTGTTCTGGCCGGTCCGGTCATTCCCCAACGAGTCGGGGCCCTGGCGGTGAAACTCAGCAGAACTGACATTTCGTCGGCTGTAAATCCACGTCGTTCATGCCGCTTGTCCGTTTCAGCGTTGTAGGTTTTCAGGCCGACGAGCATATCCTCAGTCGTTCGCCGTTCGCGTTGCAGCCACTTCGAGAATTGCTTGACCGCTCTAACGTAGTGGGTAAGGGATTGCTTGCTCAGCCCGATGTTATCTTCAGTCGGTTCACCAAGTGAGGCGATTGCCGACTGTATCCGGCTTGCCGACAGGTCGCGCAGCCATGTGCATCGGGCCTTCAGCAGCACGTCTCGGATTCGCTGTGCCAACATCTGCCGTTGTATGGGCGATACTCCACGTGCTTTGGCGTCGGCCAAGAAATCGGCCAGGTGCCCGCCTATGATTTTGCCTTTATCGTCCAGCACCATCAGGGCAGCCAGCCCCCCAGCCCGCTCGGGGTCGATCAGCCCAGCATCGGCCAGCCGTTGACGGAAAGTATCCGGCAAGTCTTCAAGCCAGCGCAGCAGATCGGCAGGCAGGGCGTCGCCTGATACCTTGACGCCGATAAGCTTTTCCACGTTGCGGCCAAGGGCCTCTGTCTGTTTGACATCGACCAGACCAGGAAATCGCCAGCGGTGGCCGTTGGAGTCTACGAAGTCCAGCCAATGCCTCTTAGATCGTCGCTGCTGGCCATCCTTTGCTGTCCACGTCGGGCGATAGATTCTCATAGTTCACCTTGTCTTTCACGGCTTGACAGCCGCTCGGCTCACAGTCAAAAGGAACCTTCGAAAGCCACTATGGCCCGACACTTGGTTTCAGACAGCAAAACACGGGCCCCGCCGTTCTTGTCGGACAAGAGTAGAGCCGGCCCGTCCACAGCCTCAGTCAGCAAGACGCGGGCCTTGCCATTCTCATCGCGTAGGCTCAGAGTTGGACAGCACGCGGTTACTTCCAACTTTCCCCGTTCCCGGCCCTCGTCATCCACCAGGACAAACTTCTTGGCCGTGATAACTGTGCCGGTAGCGATGCGTTCAATCTCGAATTCCAACTTCGCTAAGCGCTCTTCGATAGTCATGGCGGCATCCTCTCACGTTAGGTTTTCAAATCGGCCGACGGGTGAAATTGCAGCAGCAGCGGTGCGGAAGATGACTCCTGGGGGCCAGAAACGTGGGAAGAAAAAACACGGCTGAATTCGAGGTTAAGCTCTTGAAGCTGGTCTACAGTCAAAAGCACGGCGTAACTGACCAGTTCCCCTACCAGTTGCGCCTTGAGTCTTGAATGTTCATCCAAAAATTTTCCCTCAGAGGTCAATATCATGGCCGTTGTCCTCTCGCGTTATCAAGTCGTCTTCTTCGGCCTGCCTGTCGGCCTTTGCGGTATGTTGAGCTTCTTTCCCGTTGGCGCGATTCTCAGTTCGAGCACTTTGCCCAGGGCATCAAGGCTTTCCATCGACAACCCAGCCTTGCCGGTAACAAATCGGCTCAGTGCGGCCGGGTCTAGTCCAATCGCTTCCGCCAGGGCGTTTTGAGATCCACCGTACTCGGTCGCGGCCTGCCTCACTTGGTCAATCAGTTTCGCCTGTTTCTTGGTCATCAAGATATCCTATACTGTAGCTTGCTGGAACGTCAATACCTTTCTGAAGATTTTTTTACCAGGACGTGAGGTCATGCAAAATCCAGGCCAATGCCTCGTATGTCAGATCGCATGCCCTCAGCCACCTTGATCAGACGTTCGGTCAACGGGACAAGCGGGTCTTTCATCCCGCCGGCCTGGAGGCCAAGCAGGGCCATGGCGTTGAACGTGCCCTTGGCCTCTGTCGCCCGGGAGGTCCTGTCAACGGCAACGGCAGAAGCGCCAAGTTTCTCCATCGCAATATATGCAGCCCGAGCCGCAAGGCCGCGAGCAAAGGCCTCTTCGCCTTCCGCTGTCTCCTTCGCCTCCCGCTGCAATTTCGCCGCTTCTCTCAGTCGTTTCAGCTTTTCTTCGGCGGCGGCAATGTCGTCGGCGTTGCCAGCGGCCTTTACTGCCGTAAGATACCTAGCAGCGGCCAGTTCCTTTCGATAAACGGCGTCGGCGCGTTTC
>JABMQG010000231.1 GCA_013203365.1 Planctomycetota bacterium
AATAACCAGCTCGGTTGTTATGCTCGCATCGGTAGGGTTGATCGTGACCAGGGAGGCACTGGTAAGGGCGTCAGCGGCAGTCCGCCAACCCACGCCGTAAAGGGCCCCGGTGGCGGGGTCGAAGTCCAGCGAGCGAATATCCCAGCCGCTCAGCGCGCCGATGGTGAACGCGTCCGGCTCCGCGTCCGGATCGATGTCTTGGCCGTCCCATTTCACGAGGTACCACGTTTGGATGCCTTCGGCGTCGGTTCGTCTCTCGACCGCGTAGACCAGCCCGGTCGCGTCCACGGCCATGGCGTCGATCTGCTGGCCCACCGAAGGTGCATCGGGGTTGACCAGGTAGGCGGCGAGGGAATTGTTGACGGCATACGCCTCGCCGCTGCTATCAACCGCCAGTGCCTGCACGTCCTGGCCCAGGCCATCGTAGGAAACATCCAGCAAAGTTGCAGGGATGAACGCGCTGCTGTCTACACCGTAGACGACACTTGCGTTGTTAACAGCCATGCTCAAGACGTTATTGCCAAGCATGGCTCCGTATTGAACATTCTCCTCCGAGACGGTCACGCCTGCATGCAAGGCCCTGTAGCCGGGCCAGATGCCTATTGGCGGGCTTTCTTCCGGAATCGGAGGATTATACACCGGCCAAGCCTGGTAGCGGATTGGTTCGTCCGTGATTGGGTCTATAACAGCCCCTACGATGACCCCGCCGGAGCCGGCAGGACTGGTGATTTCCACTTCATCGTCAAAGTTTCGAATCAGGTTCGGTGTGCCTTTCCACAGGTCAAGGTCGGTTCGCCAGGGCACGTTTGGATCGAAGGTGTTCGCCGTCAGCGTCGCTGCCGTGATTACCGTGTGTATGTCCGTGTTGGCGAGGTATATGGCGTAGATTTCCGTTCTTGCCCCACGAACAGCCGGTTCTGTGTCGGTGCCCTCGGCGTATTCCACCCAACTGGGCGTGCCGTCGTCGCTGATCTCGATAATCTCCTGCCCGTCGGGCCAATTGACCGGATCGAAAGGATCGCCGTCGCGAATGCCCACAAGGTCGACCAATTCAACGTTTCCAGTGACGGGGTTCTCCCACGTGGCGATCAACTCCACCTGCGGCACCTCAAAACCGAAGTCCGCAGCTCCAGTGGCGTAGTCGAAGTCCACACGCACCATGTTGCCCTTGCTGTTCAGGTAGATGAAGTAGTGACCCAGATCAAGCGTTGTCAGCAACAATCGGTCTTCGAGTTGTTCGAACAACGGCCGGTCAGACACACGACGGTTAGTACTGCTGGGGAGGGACATAGTGGCACTCCATACAACTCTTTACAGGCTGGTCGTCCGGGTAATACGCCTCATCGCGGCCTGCTGGTGCGGTGGCCGCTCCAAGCATCCATTATTCTTGCGTCTGAAGTGGGGTATGTCAAACCAAATTCTTCGGTCAGCACAGCCTCAATTCGCTCCATCAGTTTGCCGGCTATCCTGCCCGCCGCCAATCGCACGGCGCAAGGTCTGAGGCACCCCCTTGCCGGGGAGCCGATTCTCTATGTATCGTGTTTGCGATGAAGGGCTTGGAATTGCTTTTACTTCGGCAGGAGCTGTGGGGCTTCGAGGAGCTCTTTGCACCTGGCGAGGAACTTCGCCGCCGCTACGCCGTCGATGATGCGGTGATCGCAGCTGAGCGTCATCGTCATCCGCCGACCGGGGCGCAGGGCCCCGTCGCAGACGACGGCCTCTTCGCGAACGGCCCCAACGGCCAGGATGGCCGCCTCAGGTGGATTGATTATGGCGGAGAAACGCTCGATGCCGAACATCCCCAGGTTGGTGATGGTTAGCACCCCCTGGCCCATGGCCTCGACTCTGCCGCTGCGGGCGGCCTCGACGATCAATCTCGCCTTTGCCGTCAATTCACGTAGCGTCAAACGGTCGGCCGCGACCAGCACGGGCACAACCAGCCCGTCCTCCAGGCCGACCGCTATGCCGATGTTGGCCGTGGGAAACTCGATATACTTGTCCGCCTCGATTCGCCTGCGGAAAGCGGGAAACTCCCCGACGGTCTTGGCGCAGGCGGCCAGGACCACGTCGGTTACGGTGCAGCGGTACCTGCTCTTCTCGGCGGCTTGGAAGCTCATCATCGGCCCGGCGTCCACGGTCAGTTCGATATAGAAGTGCGGAATGGTCTGTTTCGACCTCAGCAGGTTTGCCGAGATGGCCTTGCGCATGGGGCTCATCGGCACCAGAACCCGTCCACTTTGCGGTTGCAGTGGGGGGGCTCCTGGCGAAGTTGGCCACCCAGCCGGTGCGCCGACAGGCACGTCGGACGTTACGATCCGTCCGCCGGGACCGCTGCCTGGGTACAGCGCCGCCAACTTGATACCGCGATCTGCCGCCAGGCGGCGGGCGGCGGGTGAGGCCTTCACGCGCCCATGTGTGGCCTCTGCCGCAGAGGAGGCGGTGGCGGCAGGGGCCGGCGCAACCACGGCCTTGCTCTCACCACGGCTCACCGGGACCGGGGCATCGGATACGGATGCTTGGGCGATCAAATACGCGTCCACCTCGGCGTCGCTGCCGGCCAGGTAGGCCACCGGCCTGTAGACCTCGACCGTGCTGCCGGCGACGGCGATGATCCGGGCAAGTGTTCCGGCTTCGACGGCCTCGATCTCGACGACCGCCTTGTCGGTCTCCGCTTCAAACAGCACCTGGCCCTTGATGATCTCGTCACCCTCTTTGACGTGCCATGCGACGATGGTGCCTTCTTCCATCGTGTTGCCGACCTTGGGCATCAGCACGGGCGTGACCGCCACGGTCGGCGGGTCGGCCGACTTTCTACCAGCCGCCGTCGGCGTCCCGGCCGGCAGGGCCTCGTCAGCTCCGGCAAGGCGGGCCAACGGCTCGCCCACGGCCAACGTTGCCCCCTCCGGCGCCAGTATCTCGCCCAGACTGCCGGCACGGGAGCAACAGACCTGCATCAGGCTGTGCTCGGTTTCAATTTCGACAATCGGCTCTCCCTCGGCGACCTGCTCGCCGGGCCGCTTAAGCCAGCGGGCGACGGTTGCCGTGCGCATATCCTTTTCCGCCTGTGGCAAGATGATTGTGTACATGCCGTTGAGTCCTCATCGCCTTGTCGATAACTGCCCGCAGACCGTCAAAAAACCTTTTTTATCGAACATGTCGAACATAGAAACAAAGTGTGCACAAGTCAAGCATGAACACGCATACTTCGAGCATATTTATCTTGCATTTCGGCTGAAATAGTGATAAATAATGTCTTGAGGCCATTGCCTAGCGGGAGTGTCCATGCGGTTGACTACAAGACAACGCCGAGATAAAATACTTACGGAACTATATGATCAACAGCATGTTACAGCCACAGCTCTGGCTGAGGTCCTCTCCGTTTCCACTGCGACGGTCCGGCGTGATTTGCGGGTGCTGGCCGAGGCCGGCCGATTGGAGCAGGTCTACGGCGGGGCCACGTTGCCACGCAACGGCGATTACTCGTTCCACGCCAAAGCCGGCCGAAACGTGGAGGCAAAGCGAATCGTCGGCCGATTGGCTGCGGAACTGGTCGCCGACGGGGAGCAGCTTTTCATCGATTCGGGTACGACCTGCTTCGAGATGGTTCCGTACCTCAAACGTAAACGCGGCCTGTCGGTCATTGCCAACTCCGCGCGCGTGGCGTTGGAATTGGATACGCCCAAGCTGAACGTGATACTACTGGGCGGGCAATACCGCCCCGACCGAATGGACACCGTCGGGCCGCTGGCCACGGCGGCGTTGGAGCAGCTTCGCGGTTACTCGGCCTTCATCGGGGCAGACGGGTTGAGCATGGAGTTCGGACTGACGGCCAGCGACATCGCCAGCGCCCATCTGTACCGCCTTGCCGTCTGCAACGCGCAAAAAACAGTGCTGCTGGTGGACCACACGAAGTTCCTGGCCCCGTCCCTTTGCCGAATTGTCGATTGGGATGCGATCTGCCGCGTGGTTACCGATAGGCCGCCGGTGCCGCGGTGGATGGCGTTCCTGCAAGAGAAAGGCATTGAGATAACATACCCAGCCGCCCATGCCGGGCAACAAGTGGAAGAGGCCTGAAAAGTATGCCCAAGACCCAGCCAATCAATCCGGAACAGGTTCGCCGTAGTGGCGTCATCGAATTCAAGCCGATACCGATCAATCAATACAAAAAAACCGTCAAGCAGGATGCGGCCAATTACAGCAAGCAAGATCTGCTTCGCATTCAGCGCGATATGGCCATCATCCGCTCGTTCGAGAACATGCTCAACGAGATCAAGCTGCGTCAGTCTTACCAGGGCATCGAGTACGAGCATCGCGGCCCGGCGCACCTGTCTATCGGGCAGGAAGCTGCCGCTGTGGGACAGGCCTTCGCCTTGGAGGTGGATGACCACATTTTCGGCAGCCATCGCAGCCATGGCGAGATCCTGGCTAAGGGCCTGTCGGCCATCGCAAAGCTGGACGATCAGTCGCTTACGGCTATCATGACCGGCTATTTCGACGGGGCCGCACTGCGAGTTGTCGAAGCAGACGCGGACGGGTCGGTGAAGGACCTGGCGATCGATTACCTCATCTACGGCGCATTGGCCGAAATCTTCGGCAGGGAAACAGGGTTCAACAAGGGCATGGGCGGTTCCATGCACGCGTTCTTCCCGCCGTTTGGCATCTATCCCAACAACGCCATCGTGGGCGGTTCAGGCGACATCGCGGTGGGGGCCGCCTTGTTCAAGCATGTCAATAAGGCACCTGGCATCGTGGTTGCCAACATCGGCGACGCTTCCGCCGGCTGCGGGCCGGTGTGGGAAGGGCTGTGCCTGGCTACGATGGATCAGTTCAAGAAACTCTGGGATGACGACCATCGCGGCGGGCTGCCGTTGATCATGAACTTCGTAAACAACTTCTATGGCATGGGCGGTCAGACCTGCGGCGAGACGATGGGCTTCGAAATCCTCGCACGACTGGGGGCCGGCTTAAACCCACAACAGATGCACGCCGAGCGCGTCGACGGGTTCAACCCGCTGGCCGTCATCGCCGCGGTCCGCCGCAAGAAAAAAATCATCGCCGCCGGCGATGGTCCGGTGCTCCTTGATACGGTCACATACCGCTTCAGCGGGCATTCGCCCTCCGACGCCAGTTCCTACCGCACCAAGGAGGAGATCGAAGCCTGGCGAAGTTGCGACCCGCTGACCGCCTTCCCCGCCGATCTGGTCGAATCAGGTATCGCCGACTCGAATGAAATCGACCAGATCTCCCGCCATGCGGACGAATTGGTTCTCAAGGCCTTCAAGAAGGCCGTCGACCTGAAAACCTCCCCGCGTGCGGACCTGAAAAAGATCGGCTGCCTGCTGGAAAAGACGATGTTCTCCGACCAAAAGGTCGAATCCCTGGCCCCCGCTCGAAAGCCGGAAACGCTCATTACCCGACAAGAAAACCCCCGCGTACAACTGCTGGCCAATCGCAGCCGATTCGGCCGCGACGAGACGGGCAGGCCCTTGCCTAAGAGCCGTTGCATAACCATCCGCGACGCCATTTTCGAGGCCGTTCTCGATCGCTTCTACGTCGATCCGACGCTTATAGCCTACGGCGAGGAGAACCGCGACTGGGGCGGGGCATTCGGAGTCTATCGCGGGCTGACCGAGGCGCTTCCCTACCATCGGCTGTTCAACTCTCCGATCTCAGAGGGTGCGATTGTAGGCTCAGCCGTCGGATACGCACTCGAGGGTGGGCGGTTAATCGTCGAGCTTATGTACTGCGACTTCATGGG